>CAZPJF010000428.1:0-3103 GCA_964586095.1 uncultured Gemmatimonas sp.
ATGGACCGCATCCTGATCGCCGACGACGAGCCCCTCGCCCGCGAGCGCATCCGCGAGCTCGTGCGCGCCATCGCGCCCGCGGCCGCCACGCACGAGGCGGGGAACGGCGACGCCGCCGTCGACGCGATCGCGGCGTGGCGGCCGCACGCCGTCTTCCTCGACATCCAGATGCCGGGCCGCGACGGCTTCGGCGTGGTCGCGGAGGTGGGGGCGGAACGGATGCCGCCCACCGCGTTCGTGACGGCCTACGACGAGCATGCGCTCAAGGCGTTCGACATCGCGGCGGTCGACTACCTGCTCAAGCCGTTCGACGACGCGCGCTTCCGCACGACGTGGCAGCGGCTCGAGAAGGTGCACGCGGCCGGCGCGATCGCCGAGGAGGCGCGGCGCTTCTCCGTCCTGCTGGCCGCGCTCGGCGGGGCAGGAGCCGCGGACCCCGCCGCCGGCGCGGCCGCAGGCCTGGCGAGCGGCGGGCCCGCGCGCCCGAATGCCGCGTTCGTCGAGCGGTTCCTCGTCCGCATCGCCGACCGCACCTACCCCGTGCTCGCCAAGGACGTCCGCTGGATGCAGTCGGAGGGGAACTACGTCGACCTGCACACGTCGAGCGGGACGCACACCATCCGCGAGCCGCTCTCGAGCGTGGAGGAGCGCCTCGACCCCGCGCGCTTCGTGCGCATCCACCGGCGCGTGATCGTGGCGATCGACCAGATCAAGGAGATGCAGCCCTGGTTCGCCGGGGACCAGGTGCTCATCCTGCGCGACGGGACGAAGCTGCGCGTGTCGCGCACGCGCCGCGAGGCCCTCGCCGCGCGGCTCGAGGGCCGGGGATGACGGCGCTCCGGCCGGCGCGCGTCCTCCTCGTCGGCTTCTGGCTCCTCCCGGCCGCGGTCGCCACGCTCGGCCTGCGCCTGGTCCCCTCGCGCCTCAACCCCGACCTCACCCTCGTCGAGATCTTCGTGGCGCAGCTGCTCATCTGGCTGCCCTGGGCGCTCTGGTCGTCGGTCATCATGGCGGTGGGCGACCGCGTGCCGCTGGAGCGCGGGAACGTCGCGCGCGCCGTCGCCGTGCACCTGCCGCTCAGCGCACTGGTGATCTGCGCCCAGATCCTCGTCATCTGGGGTGTCACGGTCAGCGTCGGCATGAACGAGCCGCGCGGCCTCGAGAGCATGATCGTCCTCGGCGTGCGCCAGTACGGTGACCTCCTGATGGTCATCTACTGGGGCGTGGTCGCGGTGCATGCGGGCGTGCGCTGGCATGGCCGCTGGCAGGAGGAGTCGCTGCGCGCCGCGCGGCTGCGCGAGGACCTGGCCCAGGCGAGCCTGCAGGCGCTGCGGGCGCAGCTCAACCCGCACTTCCTGTTCAACGCGATGAACTCCGTGGTCACGCTCATCGCGCGCGACGCGAACGCCGCGCGCGAGATGCTCGTGCGGATGTCGGAGCTGCTGCGCGCCACCCTCGCCGCCGGCGACGCGCAGGAGACGACGCTCGCGCAGGAGCTCGAGCTCACCGCGCGCTATCTCGAGCTCGAGCAGGTCCGGTTCGCCGACCGCCTCACCGTGGAGTGGCGCATCGACGGGGAGCTGGCCGAGTGGCGCGTGCCGGCGTTCGCGCTCCAGCCGCTGGTGGAGAACGCGCTGCGGCACGGCCTGGCCCAGCGCACCGAGCCCGGCACCGTGCTCATCAGCGCGCGCGCGGACGACGCCGCACTGGAACTGATGGTCCGCGACGACGGCCCCGGCCCCGGGCGCGCGCCGAAGCCCGAGCGCAACGGCTCGGGGATCGCCCTCGGCAACCTCCGGTCACGGCTGGAGCGGCTCTACGGCAGCGAGGCCACGCTCGCGCTGCGCGCGCGGCCCGAGGGGGGCACCGACGCGGTCGTGCGGATCCCGCGGCGGGTGGTGTCCTGACCAGGCGCGGCGGTCACGGCGCGATCCGCACCTCGCGCACCGTGACCGCCGGCAGCGCCCCGCTCCCCTCGCGCCGCACGCCGGCCTCGGTCCAGAAGGGCCAGGCGCTCGAGCTCACATAGATGTAGCGGTCGCCGTGGATCGCGCCGACGGTCGGCTCGCCCTGCCCCGGCGGGGCCACATCGACGATGCGCGCCGCCGTAAGGCGCTCGTGGCCCGGCGCCAGCGTCAACGCGAGCACCCGTGGCGTGCGCGCGCCGTTCTGCACCGCGAGCAGCTCGTCGCCGCGCAGGCGCAAGCCGTCGATGCCGCGCACCGGCTGCCCCTCGGCGCCGGGCAGCGCGTCGACGCTGTCGGTGACGAGGTCCCAGCGCATGAGGCCGCGCGACCAGTCCGCCACGTAGGCGACCCCGCGCGGCGCGTCGACGGCGATCCCCTGCGGGGACCGCAGGAGCGGACTGCGCACGACCTCGATCGGCAGGCCATCGGCGGCGCCGCGCGCGCGGCCGGCGCGGAGGCGGTAGAGCACGCCCTGCAGCGCGTCGCTCACCAGCACCGTCCCGTCCGGCGCGAGGGCGAGTTCCCCGGGGGCGCCGCGCCCGTCGCCGAGCGTCCACCGCCCCGTGACCCGTCCGTCGGACAGGCGCACCCGCAGCAGCTCGGCGCGCACCGCCGAATCGCCCGGGGCGGGACGCATGTGCGGCAGAGCGGCCGCGGTGACCCACGCGAGGTCGCGCGCGGTGTCGATCGCGATGCCGAACACCGCCCCCACGCCCGCGGCGTCGCGCAGGAGCGCGTGGCGCCCCCCCTGCGCGTCCCACCGGAAGACGTTGCGATGGCGGAGGCTCGTGACCCAGAGCGTGCCGTCGCGCGGGTCGATGTCGAGCCCCTCGGCGAAGAAGGTCGTGTCGGGGTCGAGCAGCCGCGCGATGGCGGCGGGCGCCGCCGGCGGCGCGAGCGACCCCGCGGCCCCCTGCGATCGGAGCGGCCGTCCCACCCCCACGAGCAGCAGGGCGACGCCGAGCGCCGCGGCGATGTCGCGCCTCATCGGGCGTCCGTCGGCCGCGCCGGATGCCGCGCGAGCGCCATCGCCGCCGCCCGCTGGAGCGTGCGCACCGTCTCCGGCGAGTCGTTGCCGCCCGGGATGGACGGCGGGAGCGACTCGGGGTGCACGTCGATGAGCCGCCCGAGGATCA
>CAZPJF010000429.1:0-3102 GCA_964586095.1 uncultured Gemmatimonas sp.
CGTTGCAGACCTCCTGCACCAGGTAGGTCGCGCCCGCGTAGCCCATGAACGGCGTCCCCGTGTGGCGCCGGATGATCGCGCCGGGGAACGACGCCGGGATGTACATCGCGCGGCCGCCGGCCTCGGCGAGGTACATCCGCTCGTTGTACGACCCGAACAGCACGAGGGGTGTCTTCTCCTTCACCAGCTGCCGGATCTCGTCGTTCCGCGTCTTCTGGCCCGCCACGCGCGACACCGCGAAGGTGCAGGGCAGGCCGAGCTCCTCCTCGAGGAAGTGCCGGACGCCGCGCGCGTAGGTCTCGTTGGCGACGATCGCGAAGCTCGCCGTGCCGAAGAAGTCCTGCGTGACCGACCGCCAGAGGTCCCAGATCGGCTTGATCGTCGTGTGCTTCTCGCGCGTGATGAACGGCTCGGGGTCGAGCCCGAGGAGCTCGCCGAGCGAGCGCAGGAACTTCGTCGTCGAGTGCAGCCCGATCGGTGCCTGGAGGTATGGCGTCTCGAGCGCCTCGCAGAGCATCCGGCCGAACTCGCGGTACATGCAGACGTTCACGTCGGCGTCCACGAGCCGGGGCACGTCCTGCAGGTGGCTGCCGAGCGGGAACACCAGGTTCACCTCGGCGCCGATCCCCTCGACGAGGCGGCGGATCTCGTGCAGGTCGCTCGCCGTGTTGAAGGTGCCGTAGATCGGCCCGATGATGTTGACGCGGGGCTTGTCGCCCGGCTGGCGCTCGCGGCGCTTCGGCCGCACGCCCTTCTTGAGGCCGTACTCGGTCCAGAGCCAGAAGAGCGCGCGGTTGGCGCTCTGCCACTGGTCCTCGTCGATCGTGCGCGGCAGGAACCGCTGGATCCCGGTGCCCTCGGGCGTCACGCCGCCGCCGATCATCTCGGCGATCGAGCCGGTGACCACCACGCTCGGCAGCTCGGGGTCGAGCGTGCCGTGCGCGCGCTTCATCGAGGCCTCGGTCCCCTCGCGCCCCAGCTGCTCCTCCCCGAGCCCGGTGACGACGATCGGGAGCTCGTGCGGCGGGAGCCCGTCGGTGTAGTGCAGCACCGACGTCACCGGCAGGTTCTCGCACCCCACGGGGCCGTCGATGACCACCTGCAGCCCCTTGATGGCCGTGAAGACGTACACGGAGCCCCAGTAGCCGCCGGCGCGGTCATGGTCGAGGACGAGCATCAGACCATCTCCTCCGCCTTCCGCGCCCGCGCCAGCTTGGCGAGGTGGCGCTTGTAGTGCTCGCGGAACTCGGGGTGGTCCTGCGGCACGTCCTCCCAGATCCCGGCGGCGTGTCCCTCGCCGATGCCGGCGAAGAAGTCCTGCATCGTCTCGAAGCGCGCCTTGTTGCCCAGCGCGGCGTTCACGACCTGCGCCAGCGAGCCGGCCCCGGCCGGTCCCATCAGCGGGCGCGCCGAGATGAGGTTGGTGAAGTAGAGCGCGGGGATCGTGCGCTCCTTCGCCGCCTGCACCACCGGCGTGGTGCCGATCGCGAGGTCGGGCTCGAACTCCCGCATCGCCGCCAGGTCCTGCTCGAGCGAGGCGCGGAACTGCACGTGCACCCCCTTCGCCTCGAGCCACTCGCGGTCGGCGTCGCTCCACCGCGTGCGCGGGCAGGCCGAGCCGACGTATCGGACGTCGGCGCCGCTCTCGATCAGGAGCCGCGCGACGAGGAGCTCCGAGCCCTCGTAGCCGCTCATCGTGATGCGGCCCCTGATCGGCATCTTCGCGAGCGCGCCCTGGATCGCGGGCAGGATGCGTGCCTTCGCCGCGTCGATGCGGTCGGCGCCGACGTTGGCCGCCGCCCCGATCGCCTCGAGCCAGGCCGCGGTGCCGTCGAGCCCCACCGGCGCCGAGCCGACCACCGGGCGGCCCGCCGCCTCGAACTCGCGGATGCTCGCGGCGTAGAAGGGGTGGATCGCCGCCGTGACCGCGCAGTCGAGCGCGGCGTAGAGCTCGCGCCACTCGCGTGTCGGCACCACGAGCCCTGCCGCCAGCCCCAGCGGTTCGAGCATCATCCCGATGCCCACCGGGTCCGCGGGGAACATCTCGCCCAGCAGCGACACCGTGGGCCGCTCGCTCCGGCCGCCGCGCGGCGCGGCCACCGGGCCGAGCTCGGCCTCGGTGCGTGCGTACCGCAGCATCGCGCCGGCGAGGACGTCCTTCGCCTCGGCGTGCGTGGGGACGCCGAAGCCGGGGACGTCGATGCCGATGATGCGGACGCCGTTGATCTCCTTCGGGAGGAGCTGCAGCGGCACGCCCGAGGCCGTCGGCACGCAGAGGTTGGTGATGACGATCGCGTCGTAGAGCGCCGGGTCCGCCAGCTTGTACACGGCGTCGCGGATGTCCTCGAAGAGCTGCCCCGTGACGAGCGTCTCGGAGTTGAACGGCACGTAGCCCACCGTGCGGCGCGCGCCGTAGAAGTGCGACGTGAAGGTGAGCCCGTAGACGCAGCAGGCCGAGCCCGAGAGGATCGTCGCCGTGCGGCGCATGCGCAGCCCGACGCGGAGCGACCCGAAGGCCGGGCACATCGACTGCGGCTGGTCGTGCGGGCCCTTGGGATAGTCGGCGGCGTAGCGGTCGAGCGCCTCGCTCTTCCCCGCGGCGCGCGCGGCGGCCTCCAGCTGCGCCTTCCCGCTGTGGCAGCCGAGGCCGTCGCCCTTGAGGGCGGCGGCGTTCTCGACGACGGGCAGGGAGGTGGCCATGGGTCAGACCGTGTCGTAGATGACTTCGAGCGACGGCTTCTTGAGGTCCTCGCGGCCGACCATGTCGGTCATCGTCGCGGGCTCGAGCTTCACGTCGCGGCCGACCACGTCGCCCTTGAAGAGGCCCAGCAGCTCGTCCTGGGTGAGCGGCCGCGGGCGGACCGGCGGCGCCTCGCCGACGTTGGTCGCGAGCGTCTCGAACATCGGGCCCCACTGCGTGCCCGGGATGCCGACGATCTCGTAGTTGGCGCTCTTGCGGCGGATGTCCTCGTGCGCCGGGATCGCGCTCAGGATCGGGATCCCGACCTTCTCGGCGAAGGCGTGCGCCTCGCCGGTGCCGTCGTCCTTGTTGATCACCATGCCCGCCACGCCCACGTTGCCGCCGAGCTTGCGGAAGTACTC
>CAZPJF010000430.1:0-3091 GCA_964586095.1 uncultured Gemmatimonas sp.
GGGGGGGGGGCGCCCCCCCCCCCCCCCCCCCCCTCCCCTCTCGCTTCGCAAGCCCAGCGACCTGCCATCTGCCATCTGCCTTCTGCCTTCTGCCTTCTGCCTTCTGTCCCCTGCGTTCAGATCCGGTCCGCGATCCACGCCGGCGTGAAGTCCTGCAGCCACGTCGCCAGCATCGTGAACCGGTTCGTCACCATCAGCACGCCCACCACCACGAGCATCACGCCGGCGATGCGGTTCACCCAGACCATCTGGTGGCGGACCCGGGCGAAGAGCTTGAGGAAGCGGTCCACCATGAGGGCCGCCACGATGAACGGCACGGCGAGGCCCGCCGAGTAGGCGGCGAGGAGGACCAAGCCGCGCTGCAGGTCGGCTTCGTTGGCGGCCATGGTGAGGATCGCGCCGAGGATCGGCCCGATGCACGGCGACCACCCCGCCCCGAACGCGATTCCCACCACCAGCGTCCCGACGTAGCCGATCGGCTTGTCGCTCAGGTGGAGCCGCGTGTCCTTCATCAGGAAGGCCACGTTGAACACGCCGAGCATGTAGAGCCCGAACAGGATGATCAGCACGCCGCCGATCCGGCTGATCCAGTCGCGGTAGCGCAGCATGAGCTGGCCGAACACGGTCGCGCCGGCGCCGAGCGCGAGGAAGATCAGCGAGAAGCCGAGGACGAAGACGAGCGCATGGAGGATCGTCTCGCGCTTCGTCTGCTGCAGGTCCTCGAGCGTCATCCCCGTGATGAAGGTGACGTAGCTCGGCACGAGCGGGAGCACGCAGGGGCTCAGGAAGCTGAGCAGCCCGGCGCTGAAGGCGATGAGGAGACCGAGGTTGCCGGCGGCGTCCACTCAGCGGGGCCCTCGCGTCTGGCACTCGCGGCAGACGCCGTGGATGACGAGCCGATGCCGCTGGCGGGCGAACCCGCGCGACTCGGCGACGATGGTGGTCATGCGCTCCAGCCGCTCGTCACGGAACTCCTCGACCTTGCCGCACTGCGTGCAGACGAGGTGCTCGTGATGCGGGATGTCGCGCGCCGGCTCGAAGCGGCGGAACCCCTCGCCGAAGTCCCGCTCCACGACGAGGCCGCTCTCGAGCAGGGTGTCGATGGCCCGGTAGACGGTGGCCGTGCCCACGGTGCGCCCGCGCGCGGAAACCTCCTGCGCGACCTCCTCGGCCGAGAGATGCCGGTCGGAGGTGAGCAGCACGTCGGCGATGGCGAGCCGCTGCGCCGTGACGGGCAGGTTGTGCTCGCGCAGGTAGTCGACGAAACGGGTTACTGCGGGGTGGTCCGGCACCGGGCCTCGGTGATGCGCACCCGCGCCTCGTCACCAGCCACACGCTCGGGCGCGGCGGCGTCGTTGGCGCGCTGCTGGACCCCGCGGACCACCGCCTCGACGGTCACGAGCGGGGCGTCCGCCTCCGCCACGACCTCGCATTCCCACTTGCCGCGCTCCGGGCCCTTGCGGGTCCAGCGGTAGCGGGCCGTGTAGACGACGTGCCGCTGCCGGCCGGGCGTCTCCGGCTCGGCGGCGACGACGGCCACGCCAGTCTCGAGGGGCCCCTGCCGGATGGGCGGGAAGAAGTGCACTTCGGCCAGCCGCTCGGGCGCGACCGAGTCCGCGATGGCCAGGAGGAGGCGTTCGCGGGCGTCGGACGCGAGGGGGATGGTCTGCTGCGTCATGGCAGGAAATCTAGCGTGTCGGCGCCCCCGGGTGCCCCGGAGTGTCCGCTCGCACAGGACGGTCGGCTGCTTCTTCGAGTGCACCCGGGCGGAGGGCGGCCCTCCTACAGCAGCGACACCGGGTCCCGATCGACGACCAACCGCATCTCACCTGCCCCGGGCACCTCGACCCCGGTCATGAGCCCCCGGATCAGCCGCGTGAGCGGCGCCGGCGCCGCGCTCTTGAGCATCGCGTGCCACCGCCACCGCTCCTTGATCCGCTCGATCGCGCACGGCGCTGGTCCCAGCACGGTCACCCCGAGACCGAACCGCGCCGCGGCCTCGATCAGCCAGGCGGTGACCCGCTGCGCGAAGTCGGCGACGGCGAGCTGGTCGAGCCCGCTCACGACGACGTTCGCGAGCCGCAGCGAGGGCGGATAGGGCGGGCTCTCGCGCGCCGCCATCTCCTCGGCGACGAAGGCGAGGAAGTCGTGCGCCGCGGCGTGCCGCACCGCGTGATGGCCCGGGACGCGCGTCTGGATCACCACCTCGCCGCCCTTCGGCCCGCGCCCCGCGCGCCCCGCGACCTGGCTCAGCAGCTGGAAGGTCCGCTCGCTCGCGCGGAAGTCCGGCAGGTTGATCCCCACGTCCGCGTCGATCACGCCCACCAGCGTCACGTTGGGGAAGTCGAGCCCCTTGGCGATCATCTGGGTGCCGAGGAGGATGTCGACCTCCCCCCGTCCCACGCGGTCGAGGATCGTCGCATGGGCCCACTTCCCCGAGGTCGTGTCGACGTCCATCCGCGCGATGCGCGCGTCCGGCAGCCGCTCGACCACCAGCCGCTCCACCTGCTGCGTGCCGAGCCCGCGCTGGCGCTCCATCTGGGCGCCGCACTCGCCGCACGCCTTGGCGGCCCCTTCGGTGTGCTGGCAGTAGTGGCAGACCAGCCGCTCGGGCGTGCGATGGTACGTGAGCGAGATCGAGCAGTTGGGACAGCTCGCCACGTGCCCCTCGGCGCACTGCACGAAGCTCGCGTAGCCTCGCCGGTTGAGCAGCAGGATGCTCTGCTCCCCCTTGGCGAGCCGGTCGCGCAGCAGCGCCTCGAGCGCCGCCGAGATCACCTGCCGGCGCGCCCGCTCGTCGGGCGACGACGCGCGCAGTTCCTGCCGCAGGTCGAGCACCCGCACCGCGGGGAGCGCGCCGCCCCCCACGCGCTCGGGGAGCGCGAGGAGCGCGAGGCGTCCCTCCTGCGCGTTCTTCCAGCTCTCGAGGCTGGGCGTGGCGCTGCCGAGCACGCAGCGCGCGCCGGTCTCGCGCGCGCGGATCAGGGCCACGTCGCGCGCGTGGTAGCGCGGCGTCTCCGCCTGCTTGTAGCTCGCCTCGTGCTCCTCGTCGACGATGATCGCACCCAGGTCGGGGAGGGGCGCGAACACC
>CAZPJF010000431.1:0-3091 GCA_964586095.1 uncultured Gemmatimonas sp.
TGGGCCTTGAGGTCGAGCAGGGGGACGGCCATCGGATCAGGTCGTGGCAGGGGCGTGGAGGACGGGGGGGTGCGCTCGGGCCAAACGGGGAAAGCTCGCCAAGGCGCCGGGGGGAGTCAACGCGACCGCCCTCAGATCCGTGGACGCAGCGGCAGCGGGACCTCGCGTCCCGTCTTCGCCGACTCGTAGATGCCCAGGACGAGCTCGAGGGACTTCCGCCCCGCCCGCCCGTCGGTGTCGGGATTCGCCTCACCGCGCAGCACCTTCAGCACGTTGCGATAGTACGGCTCGTGCCCGAACCCGTAGACCGACGGCGGGTTGGTGTTCGCGGCCTCCACCAGCTTGTCGTCGTCGTCGTAGTCCGCGAACTGCCACGACTCGATGCGGTTGACCGCGGTGCCGCCGATCTTCACCGTCCCGCGCTCGCCGAGCAGGGTGATCGAGCCCTCGAGGTTCCGGGGGAAGGTCAGCATGCAGACCTCGAGCACGCCGATCGCCCCGTTCCGGAACTTGAGGATGGCCGCTCCCGAGTCCTCGGCCTCGATCCGCCGCGCCAGCGTGGCGGTCTTCGCCACCACGCTCTCGACCGGCCCGACGAGCCACTGCACGAGGTCGACGTAGTGCGACGCCTGGTTCATGAACGCCCCGCCGTCGAACTCCCAGGTCCCGCGCCACGGCGCCTGGTCGTAGTACTCCTGGGGGCGCGACCAGCGCACGGTGGAGTTGACCATGTAGATGCGGCCGAACCGCCCCTTGTCGAGCGCGCGGCGGAGCAGCTGCACCGTCGCGTTGAGCCGGTTCTGCTTCACGACGAAGAGGTGCACGCCGGCCGCGTCGCACGCGGCGACGAGCTCGTCCGCCGCCGACAGCGTGATCGCCATCGGCTTCTCCGAGACCACGTGCTTCCCGGCGCGCGCCGCGAGCACCCCCTGCGCGGGGTGCAGCCCCGACGGGGTGGCGATCGTGACCACGTCACAGGGCGTCGCGCCGAGCATCTGCTCGTAGTTGGTGAACCAGGGCACGCCCCACCGCTCGCCGGCCGTGCGGGCCCGCTCCTCGACCACGTCGCAGACCGCGACGAGGTCGAGGCCATCGATGCGCGAGAGCGCCTCGAAGTGATTGGTGCTGATGCGGCCGCAGCCGACCAGCGCGACCCGAAAGCGCCGTGGTTCGCTCACCGTGCAGGCTCCGTCGTCGGGTGGAGCGCGCCGTCGCGCTCCTCGTAGGTGCGGCCGCAGTCCGCGCACCGGAGCGCCCCCCGGCCCGCCGGCAGCTTCACGCCGCACATGCACATCCAGCCGGTCCGCCGCGCCGGGACCCCGGTCACCAGCGCATACGCCGGCACGTCCCTCGTCACCACGGCCCCCGCGCCGACGAAGCAGTACGCGCCGAGCGTCGCGCCGCACACGACCGTCGCGTTCGCCCCGATGCTCGCGCCGCGCCGCACGAGCGTGCGGCGGTACTCGTCCTTCCGGCTCACGTGGCTCCGCGGGTTGACCACGTTCGTGAAGACCATCGACGGCCCGCAGAACACGTCGTCCTCGAGCTCGACGCCCTCGTAGACCGACACGTTGTTCTGGATCTTGACGTTGTCGCCGATCCGCGTGCCGTTCATCACCACGACGTTCTGCCCGAGCGAGCACCCCTTCCCGATGACGGCCCCCGGCATCACGTGGCAGAAGTGCCAGATGCGCGTGCCGGCGCCGACCACCGCCCCGGCGTCGACGTACGCGGACTCGTGGACGAGGGCCTCGCTCACCCGAGCCGCTCCTGCCACTCCTGCAGCGAGCGGACCTCGGCCGGCTCGGTCCGGAACGCCGCCATCGCGTCACAGGCGGCGCTGGCGCCCGACAGCGTCGTCGTGTACGGGATCCGGTTCGCGATCGCGGCCTGGCGCAGCGTGTAGTCGTCGCGCTGCGACTCCTTCCCGAGCGGCGTGTTGATCAGGAGCTTCACCTCGCCGTTCACGATGAGGTCGATCGCGTGCGGCCGCCCCTCGCTCACCTTGAACACGCGCTCCGACGGGATCCCCGCCTCGGCCAGCACGCGCCCGGTGCCCTGCGTGGTGACGATGCCGAAGCCCAGCTCGTGGAACCGCCGCGCGATCGGGATCACGCCCGCCCGGTCGTGCTGGTTCACCGTGATCATCACCTTCCCGTCGCGCGGCAGCCCGTTCCCCGCCGCGAGCTGCGACTTGCCGAACGCCGTGCCGAAGTGCGCCGCGATGCCCATGACCTCGCCCGTGGAGCGCATCTCG
Organism: uncultured Gemmatimonas sp.; assembly: GCA_964586095.1. Taxonomy (GTDB): domain Bacteria; phylum Gemmatimonadota; class Gemmatimonadetes; order Gemmatimonadales; family Gemmatimonadaceae; genus Pseudogemmatithrix. The sequence goes on from CAZPJF010000431.1 coordinate 2,258, forward strand.
GGACCGAGGATCGGGTCGAACTCGCGGAACTTGCTGAACGGGAAGACCGCCTCCTTCACGGCGACGTACGGCGCCACGATCTCCTCGGTGAACCCGAGCTGCGGCAGCGTCTCGCCGAGCATCACCCGCGCCGCGAGCGACGCGAGCGGCCGGCCGATGGTCTTGCTCACGAACGGCACCGTGCGCGACGCCCGCGGGTTCACCTCGATCACGTACACCACGCCGTCCTTCACCGCGTACTGCACGTTGATCAGCCCCACCACGCCGAGCGCCTTGGCGAACGCGACCGTATGCGCGCGCATGACGTCCTGGTGCTCCCGCGAGATCCGGTAGGGCGGGAGCACGCAGGCCGAGTCGCCCGAGTGGATGCCGGCGTCCTCGATGTGCTGCATCACCCCGCCGATCACCACCGTGGTGCCGTCGGAGAGCGCGTCGACGTCGGCCTCGAACGCGTCCTCGAGGAAGAGGTCGACCAGCACCGGCCGCTCCTCCGACACGCGCACGGCGCGCACGAAGTACTCGCGCAGCGAGGCCTCGTCGTAGACGATCTCCATCGCGCGCCCGCCGAGGACGTAGCTCGGCCGGACGAGCACCGGGTACCCGATCCGCTGCGCGATCGCGACCGCCTCGTCCACGCTCGTCGCCGTCCCGTTGGGCGGCTGCGCCACCCCGAGGTCGCGCGCGAGCTGCTCGAACCGCTTCCGGTCCTCCGCGATGTCGATCGCCTCCGGGCTCGTCCCGAGGATCGGCACCCCCGCGGCTTCCAGCGGCTTCACGAGCTTGAGCGGCGTCTGCCCGCCGAGCTGCACGATCACGCCCACCGGCTGCTCGCGC
>CAZPJF010000432.1:0-3075 GCA_964586095.1 uncultured Gemmatimonas sp.
GCACACGCCCACGCGCACACGGGCGCCGCGCACACGGCCGACTCGAACACGCCCGACGCGCGGTCGGCCGACGCGCCGTCGGCCCTGCTGGCCGGTGCCGACCCCGCCCTCCTGCGCGGCGACGCCGTCGTTGGCTCCAACAACTGGGCCGTCGCGCCCGAGCGCTCGGCGAGCGGCCACGCGCTCCTCGCCGGCGATCCGCACCTCGGCCTCACCCTGCCGAGCATCTGGTACGAGGTGCACCTCGTGGTGCCGGGGATGCTCGACGTGTACGGCGTGTCGCTCCCGCTCGCGCCGATCATCCCCATCGGGTTCAACCGCGACGTGGCGTGGACGGCGACCAACACCGGCGCCGACGTGATGGACTTCTATAGAGAGGCGGTGGACGACTCCGCCTCGCCGCGGCGCTACCGCGTGGACGGCGAGTGGCGCGCGCTCGCGCAGCGCGTGGAGACCTTCCGCGATGCGCGCGGCGAGGTGCTCGCCGTGGACACGCTGCGGCGCACGCACCGCGGTCCCCTGCTCCGCACCGCGGAGGGGTGGCTCAGCATGCGCTGGACCGCGCTCGAGCCGAGCGACGAGGCGAGCGCGCTGCGCGCGGCGATGCGCGCGACGAGCGCCGAGGAGTGGTACGACGCGATGGCCGGCTACCGCGCGCCCGCGCAGAACTTCCTCGTGGCCGACCGTGGCGGCGCGATCGGCATCCGGAGCACCGGCCGGTATCCCATCCGTCCGGGCGACGGGCGCGGCGACCGCGTCTTCGATGGCAGCACCAGCCGGAGCGACTGGATCGGGGACTGGGCGCTCGAGCGCTATCCGCAGTCGCTGATCCCCGCGCAGGGGTACCTCGCGAGCGCCAACCAGCAGCCGGTCGACCCCGCGGCGCGCGAAGGCTACCTCGGGTGGAACTGGCCGGTGCCGTGGCGCGCGATGCGGATCAACCAGATCCTCCGTGACGACGCGGCGATGACGCCGGAGAAGATGCGGCTCGCGCACACCGATCCGCGGAGCGTGGTGACCGAACCGATCCGTGCGGCGGTGCGGGACGCGTTCGACGGGCGCCGCACGGGCGCCTCGCGCGCGTCCGCCCCGGTGGACGATCGGTCCGTCACCGAGGCCGACCGCACCGCGCTCGCGTTCCTCGCTGCGTGGGACGGCCGGTTCGACGTGGAGAGCCAGGGTGCGGTGCTGTTCGACGCGCTCCTCGCCGAGCTCACGCGCCGCACCTGGGACGAGCTCGCGCCGCCGGGCGAGCAGCGGCGGGTGGCGACGCCGAACGGGATGATGCTCGTGCGCCTGCTCGACGACCCGGCCTCGCCCTGGTGGGATGATCGTTCGACACCGGACCGTCGCGAGTCGCGCGACGAGATCCTGCGCGCGAGCCTGCGCTCCGCGTGGGACGGCACCCGCGCCGCGCGCGGCGACGATCCCACGCGCTGGCGCTGGGGCCATCAGCGGCTCATGCATGTGCGCCACCTGCTGCAGCTGCCGGGCTTCGGCCGCGAGTCGCTCGCGGTGCAGAGCGGCCCCGGCACGCTGAGCCCGAGCGACGGCCGCGGTACCTTCGGCGCGTCGTGGCGGTTCGTGGTCGAGCTGGGCGACACCATCGCCGCGTGGGGGGTGTACCCGGGCGGACAGTCGGGGAACCCGGTGTCGCGCCGGTACGCGGACCGGGTGGAGCTCTGGCGTCGCGGCGAGCTCGCGCCGTTGCGCTTCCCGCGCTCGGCGGATGCGCTCGCGGGCGCGTCACTCACGAGTGCGCTCCAGTTGCGGCCGATGGCGCCGCGGGGGGTCAAGTGAAGCGCGGGGCGTGGTTCGCGGGCGCCGTCGCGGCGATGGCCACCTGCACCTGGGTGGTCGCGTGGTGGATGGTGCCGGTGGTCGCGGCGATCTGGGGGTGGATCAGGCGCCGGGATGCGGCAATGCCCCTGCTGGCGGGGCTCGCCGGGCTGACGGCCTGGGCGCTCCTCGTCGCGATCACGTCACGTGCGGGCGCGGGGGCATCGGTGATGGATGCGGTGGGGACGGCGATGCGGGTGGGGCCGGGTCCGCTGCTCGCGTTGACGCTCGCGTACGGCGCGCTGCTCGCGGCGAGCGCGGCGGCGGTGGTGCGCGCGATCTGGGGGGGCCGGGCGAGCTGACCGGCGTTCGCTCGAGCGGACCTCAGCCGGCGTGACCGGACACATCACGCCCTGACGTCGGGAGAGGAGGTCTGCATGGCTGGAGGGGAGAACGCGGTCGCGCCGCTCGGCGCCGGCACCCGACTGATGCGCCACCAGGCCAGGCGGGGCGCGCAGCTCGCGCTCGCCGTGGGCGGCGTCGGCGGCGGACTCCTGCTCCTCGCGTCGAATCTGGCGGCCTTCTTCCTGGCGGGAGTCGCCCCCACCTCGGCCGTGCCGTTGCTCGCGAATGCCGCGCTCGTTTTCGGCGGCGCCATGTTCGCCCGCGAGTTCCGCCGATCGGGACGCGAGCCGCGCGATGCTTCAGAGCAGCGGCCGGACGCATATCCCCGCACCGCCGGTGTCACCGGCGGCGATGGATCACGTCACCGGCGGGGAGGGTGAGATGGACGCCCAGCGGCTCACGCCGATCCTGAACGTCTCGAACCTCGCGGCATCGTTCGAGTGGTTCGAGCGGCTCGGGTGGTCGAAGGGATGGGACTGGGGCTCGCCGCCGACCTTCGGCGGCGTCTGCTCCGGGTCGTGCGAGATCTTCCTCTGTGAGGATGGACAGGGCGGACGCGGGGCCAGCGGCTTTCCCGCGACGTTCGGCCCGGGATCGAACGAGGCCGCGGAGCGCGCGGTCTGGATGTCGGTCTGGGTCCACGACGTCGATGCCATCCACGCGCGATGCCTCAGCCGCGGCCTCGAGGTGACGTGGCCGCCGACCGACATGCCGTGGGGCGTGCGCGAACTGCACGTCCGCCATCCGGACGGACATGTCTTTCGCATCAGCCAGGGCATCCGGTGAACCCCTGCAGCTGCACCGCACCGCACGACGGCCGCCGGGTGGTGCTCACGGGCGGCCCCGGTGCCGGCAAGTCGGCCGTCCTCGAGCTGGCGCGCCTCTTCTTCT
>CAZPJF010000433.1:0-3065 GCA_964586095.1 uncultured Gemmatimonas sp.
GGCATCGACGGGAAGGGCCGCGTGCAGACCAGTTCGCCGGCGGCGCCGCGGAGCGGCCGGCCGTCGTCGTCCCACACGTCCACCGCCATGCCCAGCCCCCGGCATTGCAGCTCGCCGCGCCACACCGGGAGCAGCGGATTGCCCAGCGCGAAGCACGAGATGAGGTCGGTGCCGCCGGAGATGCTCGCGAGGTGCACCCCCGGCCGCACCTGCCGGTACACGTAGTCGTAGCTGTGCTCGACGAGCGGGCTCCCCGTGGAGAGGATCAGCCGGAGCCGCGCGAGGTCGTGCGTGCGCGCGGGCGCGAGACCGAGCTTCTCCGACATCGCGAGGTACTTGGCGCTCGTGCCGAACGCCGTCACCCCCTCCTCGGCGGCGAGGTCCCAGAGGATCGCCGGCGCCGCGTCCGGGAGCGGGGCGCCATCGTAGAGGACGATCGTCGCCCGCACCGCGAGCGCGCTGAGCAGCCAGTTCCACATCATCCACCCGCAGGTGGTGAAGTAGAAGAGCACCTCGCCGGCGCGCAGGTCGCAGTGCAGCGCGTGCTCCTTGAGGTGCTGCAGGAGCGTGCCGCCCTGGCCGTGCACCATGCACTTCGGCAGCCCGGTGGTCCCCGAGCTGTACATGATGTAGAGCGGGTGGTCGAACGGCAGGCGCTCGAAGCGGAGCGGTGCGGCGTCGCCGCGGGCGAGGAAGGCCTCCCACGGCACCGCGGCGGGGAGCCCGCGCGCCGCGGCCGCCGCCTCGGCGTCGCCGAGGAACGGCACGACCACGAGCTGCTCCACGCTCGGCAGCGCCGCGACGATCTCGGCGGTGCGCGCGGTGCAGTCGATCCGCTTCCCCGCGTAGCGGTAGCCGTCGGCGGTGATCAGCACCCTGGGGGCGACCTGGCCGAACCGGTCGAGCACGCCGCCGACGCCGAAGTCGGGCGAGCAGGAGGACCAGACCGCGCCCACCGCCGACGCGGCGAGCGCCGCGATGACCGCCTCGGGGATGTTGGGGAGGAAGCCCACGACGCGGTCGCCGGGCACGACCCCCGCGGCGCGCAGGGCGCCGGCGCAGCGGCGGACGGCGTCCTCGAGCTGCGCGGCCGAGAGCTCGCGACGACGGCCGCTCTCGTCGCGCGCGATGATCCGTGCGCCCGGGCCGCGCGTGCCGCCCGCGCCGTCCGCGCCTTGGGCGGGCGCCTCACCGAGCCCGTGGAGCACGTTCTCCGCGAAGTTGAGCCGCACCCCGTCGAACCAGCGTGGCCCGCCGTCGCGCGTGGGTGGCCGCATCCGCTCACCGTCGGTCAGGACGCGCGACCAGGTCCCCTCGGCGAGGACGCCCTGCGCCCGCCAGAGCGCCGCCCAGAAGGTCTCGCTCTCGCGCACCGACCACGCGTGCCAGTCGGCGTAGGGCGCGTCGGCCGCTGGCGTGCCGGGCACGGTGGAGGCGAGGGAGGCGAAGAAGCGCCCCATGCGTGACCGGACGCGGGCATCGGGATCGGGAGTCCAGAGGGGGGCACTCATCGCGGGGAATAATAGGCAGGCGCGGCCGTTCGCGGCCCGTGCCCCGGCGCGGTATCGTTGAGGCATGGCCGCCCGCCGCATCCTCCACGCCGACGCCGATGCGTTCTTCGTCGCCGTGGCCCGCATGGCGGACCCCGAGGGGGCGGGACGCGCGCCGCTGCTCATCGTGGGCGGCCGGCCGGGGTCGCGCGGCGTCGTCTGCTCGGCGTCGTGGGAGACGCGGGCGTATGGCGTCCGCTCCGCGATGCCGATCGCGCAGGCGCTGCGGCTCTGCCCCGAGGCGATGTGCGTGCCCGTCCCCCGGCAGGCGTGCGGGGCCACCTCCCGCGCGATCGCGGCCGTGCTCGCGCGCTACACGCCGGTGGTCGAGGGGGCGAGCATCGACGAGTGGTACCTGGACCTCACCGGCACCGAGGCGCTCTACCGCGACGAGCCGCTCGAGGACACGGCGCGCCGGATCCGCGAGACCGTGCACCGGGAGACGGGGATGTGGCTGTCGATCGGCGGCGGCGCGTCGAAGCTCGTGGCGAAGCTCGCCGCCGAACGCGCGAAGCCGCGCCCGGGCACCGGCGCGACGGGCGTGCGCATCATCCCCGCGGGCGGCGAGGGCGAGTTCCTCCGGGAGTTCGCGCTCGCGGAGCTGCCGGGCATCGGCCCCAAGCTGCAGGCCAAGCTCGCGTCGCTGGGCATGGTGCGGGTGGATGACGTCCTCGGGCACGAGCGCGCGACGCTCGCCCACTGGCTCGGGCGGCGCCCGGCCGAGTGGCTCTGGGCGCGGGTGCGCGGGATCCACACGGCGCCGGTGGAGGCGCGCGCGGGCAGCAAGCAGATGAGCCACGAGACGACCTTCGCGCGCGACATCGCCGACACCGCCGCGATCGCCGGGGTGCTCCGCACGCTGGCCGCGAAGGTCGCAGGGGAGATGCGCGCGGACCGGCTCGGTGCGCGCACCGTGACCGTGAAGCTCAAGGACGCGGACTTCACCACGCGCCTCGCCAGCCGCACGGTGCCCGAGCCGCTCGAGAGTGACCGCGCGATCGCGGACGTGGCCGTCGCGCTGCTCGCGAAGCTGCGCGCGGCGCGCCCCGTGCCGGCGCGGCTCGTCGGCGTCGCACTCGGGAACCTCGTGGCGGCGCGCGATGCGGAGCAGCTGGGCCTGTTCGCCCCGCCGGCGACGGCCATCGAGCGCCCGCAGGACCGGGCGGTGTCGCGGGCGGTCGACCGCGTGCGCGAGCGGTTCGGCGAGACGGCGATCCGGACGGGGACGCCGACGCGCGGCTGAGCAGGCCGCTGGAAGTGGATTGCGCCGTCGGCGCGCGCCGGTTGGCGCCGTCCTGTTCGGAGGGCCATCTTGATGGTCCGTCCCGGCCTCGGGACGGCCCGTCCCTCAACCCCTCCTGCGATGAAGTCGTCCCGTCCCCTCGCGTTCGCGGCGAGCCTCGCGGCGCTGGCCCTCGCCTGCCAGCCGACCGCGCCCGCCACCGCTCCCAGCCCGCAGCGTCCCGCGAACGGCGCGCCCGCCGGGGCACCCGCGCCGACCACGCCCGCGGGCGG
>CAZPJF010000434.1:0-3060 GCA_964586095.1 uncultured Gemmatimonas sp.
GAGGAAGCCGGTCTCGCCGTGCACGACCCCTGCGCCGGTCCCGCCGCTCGTGGAGACCACGAGCGGGAGCCCGCTCGCCTGCGCCTCCAGGAACGTGATCGGCAGCCCCTCGGCGTTGCCCCGCGCGTCGGCGATGCTCGGACCGGCGAGCACCGCCGCGTGCCGCATGAGCTGCTGCACCTGCTCGGGGGTCTGCACGCCGAGCCAGCGCGCGGGCACGCCGAGCTGCGCGGCCTCGCGCGCGAGCCCCTCGCGCAGCGGCCCGTCGCCCGCCACCACGAGCTCCGCCGCCGGGACCGCCCGCCGCACCTCCGCCATCGCGCGCACGAGGTGGCCCACGCCCTTCTTCTCGACGAGCCGCCCCACGAAGAGCACCTCCGTCGCCGAGCGAGGCGCCGGGCCAGGCGTGAACTTGGCCGTGTCGACGCCGATGTAGTGCAACGTGATCCGCTCCGCGGGGCAGCCGGCCGCCAGGAGGGCCTCGCGGATGAACCCCGACACGGCGATCACCCGGTCGGCGGCGGCGAAGGCGGCGCGGCGGCGGGCCGCCTCGGCCTCGGTCCTGGCGCGGACGGTGATGTCCATGCCGTGATACGTGACCACGAGCGGCGCGCCGAGCGCGCGGGCGATGCGGCTGGCCGGGAGGGCGCTCGAACCGAAGTGCGCGTGCACCACCGCCGGCCGCGTCGCGGCGATCGCGCGGAGCCAGCGCCGCGGCGCGCGGCCGGCGCTCTTGAGCAGGAACTTGTCGAGCGCGGGGAACCAGCTGTGCTCGCTGAGCAGGAGCTGCGGACGCCCGACGAGGTAGGCCGCGCCGCTCGGGTCGCGCGAATAGCCGACGAGCACCGGCGCGTAGCGCGTCATCGCCCCCGACTGCGCGGCGATGAAGGTCTCCGACCAGGGGAGGATGCGCTTGCGGAAGACCACGGCCGTCGGGCGGTCGGTCATGGCGCCCCGCCGCGTGCCGGTGCCGCGCCGCCGGTCTCCGCCGACCGGCCCGCGGCGGGCGCGTCCCAGCTCAGCTCCTGGGCGATCCGCCGCGCCGGCGCGATCGCGTCCTCGCGGAACCGCACCACCTGCGCCTCGATCTCGCCGCGCAGCGCGGGCCCGCCGCCCAGCGCCTCGCGCGTCGCGCGCACGAGCCCCTCGGCCGAGACGTCCTCGATGTCGAATGCCCACGCCTCGCGGCCCATCGCGCGGAGCAGCTCGCGGCTCTTGAACTCGTAGGCGATCGCGACGACCGGCGTGGCGACGCAGAGGGCGAGGATCGCGAAGTGCATCCGCGTCGCGATCGCGACGTCGAACTGCCGGAGCGCCTCGGCGAGCTCGGCGGGTGCGCGGAAGGCGTGGTCCACGCGGATGTTGGGCTCGCCGGGGAGGAGCTCGTCCACGAGCTCCTGCGCGAAGCGCGAGTCGTCGGTCCAGTACTCGGGGACACCCTGGCAGGTGGAGAGGAAGGTCACCTGCGCGCCGGCGCGGGCGAGGGTGCGCGCGGCCTCCGCGACCGCCTGACGGTACCGGCGCGCGGCGTCGGCCCGGTCGCCGGCCTTGTAGTGGGCCCAGCGCCGCACGCTGATCGCGATCCGCGCCGGCGTGGGCCCGCCGGGGCGCGGCGCCTCGGGCGTCGCGAGCGCGAAGGCGGCGTCGGCATGGACGTGGAGCCGCGCCGCGTCGGCGCCGATGCCCGTGAGGTGCCCGCGGGAGCGCTCGTCGCGCAGGAACGCCCCGCGCACCCCCGCGATGAGCGACCGCATCACCGCCTGGCTGCGGGGGCGGCCGAAGGGCCCGAGCGACTGCGTGAAGAGGTAGGTCGGCTTGCCGAGCGCGCGCGCGGCGCGGAGCTCATCGGCCTTCGCCGTGAAGTCGTAGTGCTCCACGAAGTAGGTGCCCCCCGTGGCGACGACGACGTCGGCGGCGGCCATGGCCGCGAGGTGGGTGCGCTGCTCGCGCGAGAGCAGGAGCCGGCCGAGCCGGGGCGCGACCGCGAGGAGCCGCACGGCGAGCGAGGTCCGGCGCTTGCGGATCGACGCGAGGCCGCCGTGCGAACGACAGCGCGGCCAGTGCGCATGCTGCACGTGCAGCCCGCCGTGGAAGCGGATGGCGGGATAGAGGCGCTTCGCGACGGTGGGCGTCTGCTCGCCCACGGTGATCTCGACGTCGGGGCCGAAGGCGGCCCGCAGCGCGGCGACCTCCCCCTGCAGGATCGCCGCGTCCCCCACGTTCAGGGCGACCGAGTTGACGATGAGGACGCGGGTCAGGCGCCGCTCCCGGCGAGCGCGGCGAGGTGCCGGTCGAGGCCGTGCTCGGTGCGGGCGAGGCGCCGCGCCGCGACCTCGTCGCGGATGGCGCGGTTGCGCGCGATCGCCTCCGGCCGCTTGTAGCCGCGCCCGTGGTCGAGGTGGACCACGAGCGCCCGGTGCCGGACCTGCGTGCCGCGGATGCCGGCGTTCTCGAGCCGCTCGCCGAGCTCGCGATCGAGCCCGCCCCACTCGAGGCGCTCGTCGAACCCGTTCACGCGCACGAGGTCATCGCGCCAGGCGCTCGCGTTGTGGCCGTTGAAGCTCGGCCGCGTGGGCGTGAGGACGTCGAGCAGCCGCGCGGCGAGCGGCCCCCAGGCGAGCCGCCGCGCCTGGCGGTCGGCGGGGACGCCGTGCGCACGGAGCCACCGGTAGTCGGTCGCGCGCCCGGCGAGGATGTCCGCCCGGGTGATCGCCTCGCTGGCCGCCATGGGGAGCTTGAGGTAGCCGCCCGAGAGGAAGCGGCCGTGCCGCGCGAGCGCCGCGTGGACCGCGAGGAAGTCGCGGCGCGGGATGCAGTCCCCGTCGGTGAACACGAGGTACGGCGCCTCGGCGCGCGCGATCGCGGCGTTGAGGATCGTGCACTTCCGGAACCCTTGCTTGGCGTGCCAGACGTGGCGGAGGGCGTAGCCCAGCTGCGGGCGGAGCGCGTCGAGCCGCTCGCGCGTGCGCGCGTCGGACCCGTCGTCGGCCACGAGCAGTTCGAAGTCCCGGTGCGTCTGCGCCTCGAACCCCCAGAGCACCTTCTCGAGCCACTCGGGAT
>CAZPJF010000435.1:0-3058 GCA_964586095.1 uncultured Gemmatimonas sp.
GGGCGGGTCGGGTGGCCGGCTTCCCAAACTACGCGCCGCGGGGGCGGTGCGCTCGGCCGGAGGGTCCACGCGCGCGCCGGCGGTGACCGCCAGCCCGCGGACCGCGGCGCGGGTCAGAGATGCCGCAGGAAACGCCCGGGCGCGTTGAGGAAGTCCCGGGTCACCCGCACGTGCTCGGTGTCCTCGTACGCCACCGCCGCCGGCGGCCGCTCGTCGAACGACCAGATCGTCGCGCCCGGGAGCGCGAGCAGGATCGGCGAGTGCGTCGCGATGATGAACTGCCCGGCGTCGGCGACCATGTCCTGGATCATCGCGAGCAGCGCGATCTGCGAGGTCGGGGAGAGCGCGGCCTCCGGCTCGTCCAGCAGGTAGAGGCCGTCGGGCACGAAGCGCGCGCGGAACAGGCTCAGGAACCCCTCCCCGTGCGACTGCGCGTCGAAGTCGTCGCCATAGCGCCGCCGCATCGCCTCGAGCGACCCGGCCGCCGGTCCGCGGCGCAGCGCCTTCGCCATCGCGCTGCGCCCCGCATACTCGGCCTCGATCTCCTCGAGCTCACGCTGGAACGCCGCCTTCTCGATGGCGAGCGCCTTGGTGAACCCGAAGAAGTCCTCCGCGCGCAGGAAGAAGCCGCGGTGGGCGCGGCCCATGCGGCTCCACCGCAGCTCCATCTCCGCCGCGAGCCGCCGGGCGGGTGCGAGCGTCTCGTCCTGGTCCACGCTCGCCGACCCGACCGTCGGGAGCCGCAGCTTGGCCGCGAGCCCCTCGAGCAGGGTGGACTTGCCCGAGCCGTTCTCGCCGACGAAGAACGTGACGGGCGCCGTGAACTCGAGCGCGGCCGTCGCGCGCACCGCCGGCACCGTGAACGGGTACCGGTCCGCGCCCTCGACGGGCGCGGCGATGCGGAGGCCGACGAGCCGGTTCCTCGTGTCGGGCGCGGGGCCCGGGCGCCGCGCCCGCATCAGGCGGCGGCGCGCGCCGTGTAGGGGTGCTCGCTCGAGACCATGGGCTTCCGGCCGCGGAGCACCGCCGCCCACTCCCGCGCCGAGTCGGCGAGGATGATGATCACCGACAGCATGAAGAACGCCGCCACGGCGGCGTCGAGCCGGTCGTTGAAGATGAGGCGTGCCGCCCCCGCCGCGTCCTTGACGCCGGGCGGCAGCTCACCCGCCGCGAGCGTGGCGGCCACCCAGTTCGCGTGCGAGAGGAACCCCACCTTGGGGTCCGCGGCGAAGAGCTTCATCCACCCGCCGGTCATGGTCACCACCACCAGCCACGCCATCGGCAGCAGCGTCATCCAGGCGTACCGCGCCTTCCCCATCTTGATGATGATCGTGGTGCCGACGCAGAGCGCGACCGTCGCGAGCAGCTGGTTCGCGATCCCGAAGAGCGGCCACAGCGAGTTGATGCCGCCGAGCGGGTCGGTCACGCCCTGGTAGAGGAAGTAGCCCCAGCACCCGACGAAGAGCGCGCTGGAGAGCACGACCGCGGGGTACCACGACACGCGGCCGAACGGCTCCCAGACGTGCTTGCCGAGGTCCTGCAGCATGAACCGCCCGACGCGCGTGCCGGCGTCCACCGTGGTGAGGATGAACAGCGCCTCGAACATCAGCGCGAAGTGGTACCAGAGCGCCATCGAGTTCGGGCCGCCGAGGACGTCGGCGAAGATCTTCGCCATGCCGACGGCGAGCGACGGGGCGCCGCCGGTGCGCGAGAGGAGGGTGCTCTCCTGCACCTGCTCGGCGAGCATCGTCAGCTCGGCGGGCGAGAGCGTGAACCCCCACGTGGCGATCACCTGCGCCGCGCTCTCGGCGGTCGTGCCGAGCACGCCGGCGGGCGCGTTGATCGCGAAGTACACGCCTGGCGTGAGCACGCACGCCGCGATGAGTGCCATGATCGCGACCAGCGACTCGGTGAGCATCGCGCCATAGCCGATGAACCGCGCGTCGGCCTCGTTCTCCAGGAGCTTGGGCGTGGTGCCCGACGCGATGAGCGCGTGGAAGCCCGAGATCGCGCCGCAGGCGATGGTGATGAACACGAACGGGAAGACCTTCCCCGCGAAGACCGGGCCCGAGCCGTCGATGAACTGCGTCACCGCGGGCATCTGGATGGGCGGGAGGACGATGATGATGCCGAGCGCGAGGGCCACCACGACGCCGATCTTCACGAACGCCGAGAGGTAGTCGCGCGGCGCGAGCAGCAGCCACACCGGGATCACCGAGGCGGCGAACCCGTAGGCCATCACCGAGAAGGCGAGGGTCACGCCGTCGAGGGTGAACATGGGGCCGAGCACCGGATGCTCGCCGGCCCACTTGCCCGCGTAGAGGGAGAGGATGAGCAGCACGATGCCGATCGCCGAGACCTCGAGGACGCGGTGCGGCCGCAGGTACTTGAGGTACAGGCCCATGAGCATCGCGATCGGGATGGTGAGCGCGATGGTGACCGTGCCCCAGGGGCTCGACTTGAGCGCGTTCACCACGACCAGCGCGAGCACCGAGATGAGGATGATCATGATCCCCATCACGGCGACGAGCGCGGTGAAGCCGGCGACGGGGCCGATCTCCTCCTTGGCCATCTGCCCGAGCGACTTGCCGTTGCGCCGGACCGAGGAACAGAGGATCACGCAGTCCTGCACGGCGCCGCCGATCACGACGCCGATGATGATCCAGAGCGCGCCCGGGAGGAACCCGAACTGCGCCGCGAGCGTGGGGCCCACGAGCGGGCCCGGGCCGGCGATCGCGGCGAAATGGTGCCCGAACACGATCCACTTGTTGGTGGGCACGAAGTCGCGGCCGTCCGCCATCCGCTCGGCCGGCGTCGCGCGCGTGGCGTCGAGCGCGAAGATCCTCGCCGCGATGACCTTGGAGTAGAAGCGGTAGCCGACGAGGTAGGTGCAGACCGCCGCGACGAGGAGCCAGGCCGCGTTGATCGTCTCGCCGCGGGTGACCGCCAGGTAGCCGAACGCGGTGGCGCCGGCGAGCGAGATGATCGCCCAGACGAGGGCGGAGAGCCAGCGGGGCATCACGAGAGGGGTTCGGGGGGAAGCGGACCGGACGATTCT
>CAZPJF010000436.1:0-3047 GCA_964586095.1 uncultured Gemmatimonas sp.
CGCGCGTGACGGTGAGCCGCGAGTTCGACGCGGCGGCGCGCGACGCGATGACCGCGGCGCTCACCAAGGCGCTCCGGAAGACGGTCGTGCCGCACGTGACGGTCGACCCGCGCATCCTCGGCGGGGTGGTGGTCCGCGTGGGCGACACGGTGATGGACGGATCGGTGCGCCGCCGGCTGGGCCGCCTGCGGGATCGCCTGCTCGCGGCGCGCTGAGCGCAGGAGACGGTCGCGGCGCTGCGTGCACCCCTCGCTCGCCGCGAACCGCACGAGCCGATGCCGCGACGGAGGGCCAGCCGGGAACGGCTGGCCCTCTTAACTTTCGGCCCGGCGCAGGGCATTTTGTGGCGTGCACGACGACGGGAAGGGAGTCGATCGGCGCGGGTTCTTCTCGCGCGGGTTGCGGCGGGCGCTGCAGGAGGCGGTGGGGGCGCTGAGCGAGCGGGTGGCGCCCGCGGCGCACGTCCGTCCGCCGGGTGCCCTGCCGGAGGCGGCCTTCGTGGCCGCGTGCACGCGCTGCGGCGGCTGCGTCTCGGCCTGTCCGGTGGGGGCGATCACGCTGCTGCCGCCATCGGCGGGCCTGGCGGCGGGGACGCCGGCGCTCGAGGTCGCGACCCGGGCGTGCATCATGTGCGAGACGATGCCCTGCGCGGCGGCCTGCCCCACGCCGGCGCTCGAGGTGCCGGCGGCGGGATGGCGGGGCGTGCGGCTCGCCGAGGTGGGCATCGACCAGGGACGCTGCATCACCTGGCGCGACGTGGAGTGCGGGATCTGTGCGCGCGTCTGCCCCGTGGGGCCCGACGCGCTGCGGCTGGATGACCGTGGTCGCCCGGTGATCGGGGCGGCCTGCACCGGGTGCGGGCAGTGCCTCTCGGCGTGCGTCACGACGCCCACGAGCCTGGTCGCCACCCCCTTGGAGACGTGACGGTGACCGATCGGGCGGGATGGCACGAGGTTCGCATCGTGCCGAAGCCGTGGGGGCACGAGGTGATCTGGGCGCATTCCGCGCAGTACGTCGGGAAGCTGCTCCACATCAAGGCGGGGCACGCCCTCTCGTTGCAGTACCACGAGCGGAAGGACGAGACGATCCACCTGCTGCGCGGGGAGATGATCTACCGCGTGCGGCAGGAGGGGCGGCTCGTCGAGTTGCCGTTCACGGCAGGCCAGAGCTACCGGAACACGCCGGGGACGGTCCACCAGATGGAAGCGGTGACCGACTGCGACGTGCTCGAGGCATCCACCCCGCACCTCGACGACGTGGTGCGACTGACCGACCGCTACGGTCGAGAGGGGACCACGGCACCATGAAGGTGATCATCCCGTTGGCGGGCAAGGGGACGCGGCTGCGGCCGCACACGCACACCGTGCCCAAGCCGATGCTCAAGGTGGCGGGCAAGCCGGTGATGGACTACGTGATGGACGACGTGGCCAAGCTGGGCGGCGTCGACCAGGTGGTGTACATCACCGGGCACCTGAAGGAGGCGGTGGAGCGGCACGCGCGGTCGGCCTACGCGATCCCCGGCGTCTTCGTGGAGCAGCAGGTGCAGGACGGCACGGCGGGCGCCGTCGACCTAGCGCGGCCGTACGTCGACGCGCCGGTGCTGATCATCTTCGTCGACACCATCTTCGACGCCGACCTCTCGGTGATCGAGGGCTCGACCGACGACGGGATCATCTGGACGAAGGAGGTCGAGGACTACCAGCGCTTCGGCGTGGTGGTGACCGACGCGGCCGGCCACATGACGCGCATCGTCGAGAAGCCGGACACGCCGATCTCGAAGCGCGCGAACATCGGCCTCTACTACATCCGGAACTGGCAGCTGCTGTACGAGGGCATCGCCCACGTCCTCACGCAGCCCGCCAACAAGGGCGAGTTCTTCCTCACCGACGCGTTCCAGTACATGATCGAGAAGGGCGCGAGGATCCGGGTGATCGACGTCGACGGCTGGTACGACGCGGGGAAGCTCGACACGCTGCTCGAGACCAATCGCGTGATGCTCGAGAAGGGGCGCGCGGCGATCCCGGCGCGCGGGCTCCGGAACGTCGAGGTGATCGACCCGGTGCGCATCGAGGACGGCGCGACCCTCACCGACTGCATCATCGGCCCGAACGTCGTCATCGGGAAGGACAGCGTGGTCACCAACTGCACGCTGCGCGACACCGTGGTCGGGGACCGCACGACCCTGCGCAGCTGCATCCTGACGGACTCGATGCTGGGCGACCACGTCGTGCTGGAGGGCGTGACCGGCAGCGTGACCGTCGGGGACCATACCGAGGTGCGCGCGCCCCGGAACTAGCCGTCGCCCGCGGTCCCGAGTACCCTCCCGTCCACCCCCCAGCGCGGAGTCGCGGTGCCAGACCAGCTCGATCGTCGTTCCCTCCTCAAGCGGGCCTTGGCCACCGGCGCCGGACTGGCCGCGACCGGTGCGCTGCATCCGCTCCCCGCGCTGGCCGAGGACATCGGCGCGGCGACGGCGCCCGACGCGGCCCCGCCGCGCCCGGCCGCGGCGGCCTCGATGAAGGGCGTGCCGTTCGCGCGGCACGAGGTGGTGCGGTTCGGGATCGTGGGGACGGGGCTCCGGGGGCGCAGCGTGCTCTCGGAGCTCCTCGCCATCGAGGGGGTGCGGATCGTCGCGGTGGCGGACCTGGTGCCCGAGAAGATGGCGCGCGCGGTGAAGATGTGCACCGACGCGGGGCAGGCCGCGCCCGCGACGTACGCCGGCGAGCGCGGCTTCGAGCAGCTCGTCGCGCGCGACGACCTCGACTACGTGTACACGGCCACGCCATGGGAGTGGCACGTGCCGGTGCTGCTCGCCGCGCTCCGTGCGGGGAAGCACTGCGGCGCCGAGTGCCCGATCGGCACGACGCTCAAGGACCTCTGGGCGCTGGTCGACGCGAGCGAGCGCCACCAGCGGCATTGCCAGCAGCTCGAGAACTGCAACTACGGCTACAACGAGATGCTGGTGAACCGCCTCGTGCACGACGGCGTGCTCGGCGAGGTGCAGCACGGCGCGGCGGCGTACATCCACGACCTGCGAACGATCCTCT
>CAZPJF010000437.1:0-3014 GCA_964586095.1 uncultured Gemmatimonas sp.
AACCTGACGTTAGGTCGACGCGAGAGAGGACTGCGAGCCCGTGAGCGGGAGATTGGAACACCGAATGGCTGCGATGCACGGCGGCAAGTTTACCGCGACACTGTTTCGGTATCCCGGCAAGGGCGGCTGGCATTTCGCGCCGGTGCCGGATCGCTTCGCCCCGCCGGTCACGCATGGGTGGGGCCGGACTCCGGTGGAGGCCAGCGTCGACGGCATATCGTGGCGCACGAGCGTTTGGCGTGGGAGGGATGGCCGAACACTCCTGGCGGTCCCGGCCAAGGTGCGCGGCGGCAAGGGCGATGGTGATCGCGTGAAGGTCGAGCTCCGATTCAGCCTGTAGCGGCCGGGCCGTCCGCTCCGCGACCTAACGACGGTTGGTGACCGATGGCCGTGGCTAGGGAAGCGGCGGCAGGGCCGCCGCCTGTTGGTTGGGACAGCTAGCGGCGGCCGTGCCGCGGCGACCTATTTGAACGGCCACGGCACAACCTGACGTTAGGCGGACGCGTGACCGTCGGCGGGTCAGTGAGGTATGGTGAGTATGCGCATCCTGGGAACAACCCCGCTCGTCCGACGTTGGCACACCGCACTGCGCGGGGCGATCGTCGTCGCTACGCTATTGAGCTGCGCCGGTGATGGTGCGACGGGCGTTGACGGCGCGCGCTTCACCGGCGAGGTCGACGGCGTGAACCTCCGCCTCGCTGGCTGGGCGGGGCTCGTCCAGGCCGTCGGCGCTCCCGACACCCTCGTGCTCGTTGGGCACCGCCACGATCTCGCCATCAGTGTGCAGCTGGAGTTCCACGGACCCGGCGTGTACCCGCTCCGTGAGGACAACATCGAGGTGGTCCTGCTCGTGGGGGGCGACGGCAGGACCGGCGGGTACGGTGGCAGCGCCCCGGCGCGTGGGGAGCTGCGCGTCTCCCCGCGCGATCGGGCCGGCTCCCCATTGCAGGCGGAACTGTGGTTCGACGCGACCCACAGCGGTGGCGAGCAACGTTTCGGTGCGACCGTCGCGTTCCGGAACGGACAACTGACGACCCAACTCGAGGCCGTTCCGCGTTAGCGCGGTCTGCCGACGGGCGCCGCCTGAAGTCAACTTTGAAGCGCACCACTGAGCGTCAAGCAGCATACAGCTCCTCCGGTGTGCACCAGTCGTAACGTTTGCGCGGTCGGCGATTGAGCTTGGCCGCGATGCGATCGCAGTCGGCTTGCGAAAGAGCCTCCATGCTGACGCCCTTCGGCAGGTACTGCCGAATGAGTCCGTTCGTGTTCTCGTTGGAGCCGCGCTCCCAGGAGTGATGCGGCGCGGCGAAGTAGAACTTCACCGGAAGCCGCGCCTCGACGGCCTTGTAGCTGTGGAACTCCGTGCCGTTGTCCGCGGTGATCGTGCGCACGGGGCGCGTCTCGCGTTGAATGAGCGCGATCAGGCGCGCGTTCAGTTCGGCCGTCGCGCGCCGCTCGAGTTTGCCCATCAGCAGGAAGCCGGTCACGCGCTCGACCATCGTCACGACGCACGCGCCGCTCTGGCTGTTGCCCATCACGGTGTCGATCTCCCAGTGCCCGATGTGGGAGCGGTTCGCCGCGCCGGCGGGGCGCGCGGTGATGGGGCGCTTGCCGGCCAGACGCCCCCGACTGTCGTAGGCCCCGTACCGCTTCCGCAGCTGCTTCTGGGCGCACCGCAGGTGGGTGTGCAACGTCCCGCCGTTCGCCTTGTCCTTCCAGATGTGCCGATAGATGGTCTCGTAGCTGATCGAGAGGATGCCGTAGCAGCCGAGCCACCCCGCGGCCTGCTCGGGGCTGAAGTCCTCGCGCAGCACCGACTCGACCGTCGCCCAATCGTCGGCGGTGAAGTGTTCGTTGCGACGCGAGCGACGGCGGCGCGCGACCGCGTACTCGTGGGCGCGCTGGGCCCAGTACGAGGCGCCGTCCCACCGCCAGACGTTTCGGCGTACTTCGCGGCTGATAGTGCTCGGCGCGCGGCCGAGCAGTGTGGCGATCTGGCGACACGTGTGCCCCTGCTTGCGGAGCAGGACAATCGCGTACCTTTCGGCAGCGGTGATCTGGGTATACGTCATGGCTTCCTTTCTCTTGGCGGAGGATTGAAGCCTAGCGTTGCCCAGGTCACCGCGCGTGCTTGCGGGATCCCGGTCCGTGTTGCACTTAGTTTATGAATTCGCGCCGCCTAACGACGGTTGGTGGCCGATGGCCGGGCCAGGGAAGCGTCGGCAGGGCCGCCGCGTGGTGAGGTACCGCCAGTCTTGCGGCGGTCCTGCCGCCGCGACTATTTGAACGGCCACGGCACAACCTGACGTTAGGCTGACCAGAACTCGTCGAGGATAGCGGTGTCGATTCGTGCGGTCCGCTGGGCGACGCTCGCACTTGTGCTCACCGGCGTCCCCGCGGTCTGGCTCGAGGTGACCGCGGTGCGCGAGATGAACGGCGGCGTGGCGCTGCTGTCGTTCCTCTCCGCTCTCCCGTTCGGCATTGCGTGGCTTGTCGGCATCGTCGTCTGCCTCGCCACGGTTCGGGTGCATCGGCGCGATGCAGCCATCCTCGGCGTACTCGTGATCGCGCACGCAGTGGGCTTCTACCAGGCGCGCGAGCTCGGTTGGTACTTGCGTGATCAGGATTTCGACTCGTATCGCCCCGCCCTCGAGCGCACGGTGGCTCGACTGAGCGTCCTGCCGGATTCCGCACTCCGGCAGCTCGATCCACGTACGACGGTGCCGGAGCTGCCCGACCGGTTCCACCTCATCACGGCCCGTCGGACCCCCGCCACGGGCCTGAGCGTCTGGTTCTTCTACGGCGGGGCTGCGTTCGTCCCCCGCCACTCGGCGTGGCTCTACGTCGCCGACGCGAACGCCACCAAGGACGCGGTGATGGGAGACTTCTGGCATCGGGCGCGACTCCTCAGGCCGCATTGGTACGACGCATCCGACTAGTGGCGGAGCAGCGGGGGGCAGCCTAACGGCGGTTGGTGACCGATGGCCGTGGCTAGGGAAGCGGCGGCAGGGCCG
>CAZPJF010000438.1:0-3014 GCA_964586095.1 uncultured Gemmatimonas sp.
GGTTCACGTCGTGCTGGTACTGCCCCACGCCGATGCTCTTGGGGTCGATCTTCACCAGCTCGGCGAGCGGGTCCTGCAGGCGCCGGGCGATGGAGACGGCGCCGCGGAGCGCGACGTCGAGCTCGGGGAACTCCGCCCGCGCGAGGTCGCTCGCGCTGTAGACCGAGGCGCCGGCCTCGTTCACCACCACCACCTGCGGCCGCGGCGGGTCGAGCTCGCGCAGCGCGGCCCTGGTGAGGGTCTCCGTCTCGCGGCTCGCCGTGCCGTTGCCGATGGCGATCAGCTCCGGCGTGAAGCGCTGCACCATCGCGCGGATCGCGCCCGCGAAGCGGTCCTCCTGGTGGAGGTAGAGCGTGTCGGTGTGCACGAGCGCGCCGGTCTGGCTCACGACGGCCACCTTCACGCCGGTGCGGAAGCCGGGGTCGAGCCCGATCACGCGCTTCTCGCCCGCGGGGGCCGCGAGCAGGAGCTGTTCGAGGTTCCGGCCGAAGACGGTGATCGCCTCCTCGTCGGCGCGCGTCTTGAGCTCGAGCCGCAACTCGGCCTCGATCGCCAGGGCGAGCAGCCGCTTGTACGCATCGACCGCGACCTGGGTGAGCTGCTCCACCCCGCGCCGCCCGCCCACCACGTCGCGCGTGAGGCGCGCGGTGATCTCGTCCACCGGCGCCTCGATGCGCCAGAGCAGCTCGCCCTCGGCCTCGCCGCGCCGGATCGCGAGCATGCGGTGGCTCGGCACCTGCCCGAGCGGCTCGCGGTACTCGAAGTAGTCCTTGAACTTGGAGTCGTCGCGCCGCTTCTCCTCGATCACCTTCGCGGTGACGATGCCCCTGGCGCGCGTGAGCTCGCGCACCCAGCCGCGCACCACCGCGTCCTCCGCCACCTGTTCCGCGAGGATGTCGCGCGCGCCCTGCAGCGCGACGTCGGCCGACGGGACCTCGGACGCCTTGCCGTCGACGCCCGGCACCACGAACTCGGCGGCGTGCGCGCGGGCCTCGGCGTCGGAGAGCGCGCCGCTCCAGAGCGCGTCGGCGAGCGGGCCGAGTCCGCGCTCGCGCGCGATCATGGCGCGCGTGCGTCGCTTGGGCTTGAAGGGGAGGTAGAGGTCCTCGAGCGCCTGCTTCGTGTCGGCCGCGAGGATGCTGGCCTTGAGGGCATCGTCGAGCTTCCCCTGCTCCTCGATGCTCTTCAGGATCGCCGCGCGCCGCTCCTCCATCTCCCTCAGGTACTCGGCGCGCTCGCGCACGTCGCGCAGCTGCACCTCGTCGAGGCCGCCGGTGACCTCCTTGCGGTAGCGGGCGATGAAGGGGAGCGTGGCGCCCTCGTCGAACAGGGCGAGCGTGCGCTGGACCTGCTGCGGCGCGAGCGAGAGCTCGGCGGCGACGCGGGCGGCGAGGGGGGGCAGGAGCGGTTCGGCCATAGGGGGCGGAACGTAGGCGTTGCCGGCGGCGATTTCCACGGGTTGCGCGCGGCTCGCAGGCGGTCGCGCCACGGGATGCGGCATCGCGCCGGCGCGATGCCGCATCCCGTGGCGCGACCGCCTGCGAGCCGCGCGCAACCCGTGGAAATCGCCGCCGGCAACGCCTACGTTCCGCCCCCTATGGCCGAACCGCTCCTGCCCCCCCTCGCCGCCCGCGTCGCCGCCGAGCTCTCGCTCGCGCCGCAGCAGGTCCAGCGCACGCTCGCCCTGTTCGACGAGGGCGCCACGCTCCCCTTCATCGCCCGCTACCGCAAGGAGGTCACCGGCGGCCTCGACGAGGTGCAGCTGCGCGACGTGCGCGAGCGCGCCGAGTACCTGAGGGAGATGGAGGAGCGGCGCGCGGCGATCCTGAAGAGCATCGAGGAGCAGGGGAAGCTCGACGATGCCCTCAAGGCCAGCATCCTCGCGGCCGACACGAAGCAGGCGCTCGAGGACCTCTACCTCCCCTTCAAGCCCAAGCGACGCACGCGCGCCATGATCGCGCGCGAGCGCGGACTCGGCCCGCTCGCCGACGCGCTCTGGAGCGGCGCGCTCTCCGACGCCGAGGCCCGCGCGCACGCCGCCGAGTTCGTGGTGCCGGGCGTCGACGGCAAGGCGTCCGAGGTCCCGTCGGCCGACGTCGCGCTGCAGGGCGCGCGCGACATCCTCGCGGAACAGGTGGCGGAGGACGCGGTGGTGCGCGGCTGGGTGCGCGAGCTCACGCGCGCCAGGGGCATCGTCACCGCGAAGGTGATCGAGGAGAAGCGGCGCGACGACTCCAAGTTCAAGGACTACTTCGAGTACCGCGAGCCGCTCGGGCAGGTGCCGAGCCACCGCATGCTCGCGATCCGGCGCGGCGAGGCCGAGGGCGAGCTGCTCTGGCGCATCGAGGCGCCGGTGGACGAGATCACCGCGCGCCTCACGCGCGACGTGGTGGGCGGGCGGCGCGGGGTGGAGCAGCTCACCCAGGTCGCGGTCGATGCGTACAAGCGGCTGCTCGCCCTGGCGATCGAGGCCGAGTTGCGGCTCGAGCTCAAGACGCGCGCCGACGAGGAGGCGATCACCGTCTTCGGCCGGAACCTCGAACAGCTCCTGCTCGCGGCCCCCGCGGGCGAGAAGCGCGTGATCGGGCTCGACCCCGGCTTCCGCACCGGCGTGAAGGTGGCCGTCGTGAGCCAGACCGGCGCGCTCGTGCACACCGACACGCTCTACCTCCACCAGGAGGACCGCTTCGCGGGCGCGATCCGCGCGATGGTGCAGCGCTTCACGCCGGAGCTGATCGCCATCGGCAACGGCACGGCGAGCCGCGAGACGGAGACCCTCACCAGGGCCGCGCTGCGCGAGCTCGACCCGCCGCGGCCGCAGGTGGTGGTGGTGAACGAGGCCGGCGCCTCGGTCTACAGCGCGAGCGACCTCGCGCGGGCGGAGTTCCCCGAGCTCGACGTCGCGCTCCGCGGCGCCGTCTCCATCGCCCGGCGCCTGCAGGACCCGCTCGCCGAGCTGGTGAAGATCGACCCCAAGAGCATCGGCGTGGGGCAGTACCAGCACGACGTGAACC
>CAZPJF010000439.1:0-3013 GCA_964586095.1 uncultured Gemmatimonas sp.
CACGGCACCGACAAGGCCATCGTCGGCGGCCTCCTCGGCTTCCGTCCCGACGACGAACGCCTCCGCGACGCGCTCGTCATCCTGGAGAAGGAAGGGCTCGACTGGCGCTTCGAGAAGACCACGCTCGGTGACGAGCCCGAGGTGCATCCCAACACCGTGCGCATCACCGTGACCCGCCAGCACCGGCATCA
The DNA here is from genome assembly GCA_964586095.1 of uncultured Gemmatimonas sp. Taxonomy (GTDB): domain Bacteria; phylum Gemmatimonadota; class Gemmatimonadetes; order Gemmatimonadales; family Gemmatimonadaceae; genus Pseudogemmatithrix. The sequence continues at coordinate 192 of CAZPJF010000439.1, forward strand.
CGTCATGCTGGGCGCCTCGCTCGGCGCCGGCCGCATCAGGGTCTCGCGGATCGATGGCTATCCCGTCGAGGTCGACGGCTCGCACCACACCATCGTGATGGTCGCCGAGGACATCACGGGATCCATCGCGCGCATCGCGACCATCCTGAGCGACGCGGGCGTCAACATCGCGACCCTGCGCCTGAGCCGGAAGCACCGCGGCGGCGACGCGTTCATGGTCATCGAGGTCGACGAGCGGCCGGCGGACGAGGTGGGCGCCGCGCTCAAGGCGCTCCCCTGGGTGCGCTGGACGCACCGCATCGACAAGGTGGGCGGCTGATGTACGCCTCCCTGCACGACGCCATCGCGGACGCCGAGGCGAAGGGGACCACGCTCGCACGCGTGGCGCTCGAGATCGAGTCGCGCGACCAGGGGCGTCCCGTCGACGACATCCGCGCCGCCCTCGGGCGCGCGCTCGCCGTCATGCGCCACGCGGTCGCCCAGGGTCTCACCGGCGAACTCCGCTCCAACTCCGGCCTCGTCGGCGGCGACGCCGCCAAGCTGCGGACCGGACCGGCCGGGCCGCTCGCCGGCACCGTCTTCCGCGACGTCCTCATGCGCGCGCTCGCGGTGCAGGAGGTCAATGCGGCCATGGGCGTCATCGTCGCGGCCCCGACCGCGGGCGGCGCCGGGGTCCTCCCGGCCGTGCTCCTCGGCTTGGCCGAGCAGCAGCGGTGCTCCGACGACCAGCTCATCGACGCGCTCGCGACCGCGGGCCTCATCGGTGCCGTCGTGGCGCAGCGCGCCTCGCTGTCCGGCGCCGAGGGTGGATGCCAGGCGGAGACCGGCGCTGCGGCGGGCATGGCGGCCGGCGCCGCGACCGAGATGCTCGGCGGCTCGCCGTCGATGGTCGGCCACGCCGTCGCCCTCGCGCAGCAGGGTACGCTCGGCCTCGTCTGCGACCCCCTCGGCGGGCTGGTGGAGCTGCCCTGCGTCTTTCGCAACGCCACCGGCGCCGCCATCGCGCTCGCCGCGGTCGAGATGGCCATGGCGGGCATCACCTTCGCGATCCCCGCCGACGAGGTGATCGACACCATGGGCGAGATCGGCAAGGAGATGGACGTGCGGTACCGTGAGACCGCCGGCGGCGGGCTCGCGGCGACGCCCACCGGGCGGCGCCTGGCCAAGGAGCGGCTGGTCCAGATCAAGCGGAGCTGAGCCCGCGTCCGCCCACGCCCCGCCGCCTCGCACCACGCTTCGCGCACCACGCTTCACTCGCGACGGGTCATCGCGACGGGAACTCGCGACGCGCCGTCGCATACCACGTCCGGCACACGCCACGCCCACCGGAGCCTGTCGCCTCGGGACGCCTCGACCAGATCGCCCGGATCGCCCTCACCGCCTCGCGCGCGCGCCGCAGCTCCTGCCGACGGTCGCCACCGCCGGCGCCGCGTATCCGGTGGCGCGCGTCGATCGGCCGGGCGTTGGGCGTGTGGCGTTCGAGGGGGGGAGGCAGTCCGGAACTGGCGTAACCCCATGCGCCGGTGAAACTTTCCGACACACCCCGGTCGTACACCCGGTACCCCGCAGCCGCGAGTCGTGCATGGTCACGCCTGAACAGATCGAAGGCTTCCTCGGCCGCCTCGCCAGCGAAGGCGCCAGCTACAACGAGATCGAGCCGGGCCTCTGGGCCGTCCAGCCGGGTGGCTCGCTCGACATGACCGTCGTGATCCATCACTCGCCGCCCGTCGTGGTGCTGCGGGTGAAGGTCATGGCGCTCCCGTCCAACGGCGACGCCGACCGCCTCTGCCGCCGCCTCCTCGAACTCAACGCGACCGACCTCCTGCACGGCTCCTACGGGATCCAGCAGGGGGAGATCGTCCTCACCGAAGCGCTCGAGCTCGCCCACCTCGACTACGAGGAGTTCCAGGCGGCCTACGAGAGCATCACCCTCTCGCTGGCCTCGCATCTCCGCGAGCTGGCGCACTTCCGCGAGGCCCGCTGAACATGGGCATCTTCGACCGCCTGGCCACCCTGCTCAAGTCCAACATCAACGACCTGATCTCGCGCGCCGAGGATCCGGAGAAGATGCTGGACCAGATCGTGGTCGACATGCGCAACCAGCTCGCGCGCGCCAAGCAGCAGGTGGCGGCGGCGATCGCCGACGAGAAGCGCCTCAAGGACCAGGCCGAGGCGGAGGAGAAGGCCGCGGCGGACTGGGAGGCCAAGGCCATGCTCGCCGTGAAGGAGGGCCGCGACGACCTGGCCAAGCAGGCGCTCGTGCGGCAGGCCGAGCACGCCGAGCACGCCAACACCCTCTACACCACGTGGCAGGCGCACCAGCTCGAGACCGAGAAGCTCAAGAACTCGCTCCGCGACCTCAACGACAAGATCGAGGAGGCCAAGCGGAAGAAGAACCTCCTGCTCGCCCGCCAGCGGCGCGCGCAGGCGCAGCAGAAGATCTCCGAGACCATGTCCTCCATGTCCGAGAAGTCGGCCTTCGAGGCCTTCGCGCGGATGGAGGAGAAGATCTCGAGCAACGAGCGGATGCTGAAGGCGAGCACGGAGATCGACGAGGAGTTCTCCGGCGACCGGCTGGCGCACGACTTCAAGCGGCTGGAGAAGACCGCCGGCGCCGCGAGCGCCGACGCCAAGCTCCTCGAGCTCAAGCAGAAGATGGGCCTCCTCGGGGCCGGCTCGTCCGGCCCGGCCAAGCGCCTCGGCGCGGGCGAGGAGACCGTCGACGCCCACGTCGAGGACAAGGGGAAGTCCTGAGCGTCCCCGCGGATCGCGGGGAGGTGGCCGCGTGAACGATCCCTCGGTGCGGAAGGTCTGGGTCCTCC
>CAZPJF010000440.1:0-3007 GCA_964586095.1 uncultured Gemmatimonas sp.
GCCGAGACGCGCGGCGACGTGCAGGAGGGGATCGACACCGCCTTCTACGCGGCGACCGAGGGGCGCCGGCTCTTCGGGCACACGGTCCCCAGCGAGCTGCGCGCCAAGTGGGCGATGAGCTTCCGCCGTCCGATCGGCGTCGCGGGGATCATCACGCCGTTCAACTTCCCGCTCGCGATCCCCACGTGGAAGATGTTCCCCGCACTCGTCTGCGGGAACGCCTGCGTGTTCAAGCCGGCCGAGGACGTGCCCCACACCGGGCATGTGCTGGTGGAGATCCTCCTCGAGGCGGGGCTGCCGCCCGAGGTCATCCAGCTCGTGCACGGCGACGGCGAGGTGGGGAAGGCGATCGTCGAACACCCGGAGGTCCCGCTCGTCTCCTTCACCGGCTCCACCGAGACGGGAAGCAAGGTGGGCGAGACCTGCGGCCGGATGCACAAGCGGCTCTCGCTCGAGATGGGCGGGAAGAACGCGCAGGTCGTGCTCGACGACGCCAAGCTCGACCTCGCGCTCGACGGCGTGCTGTGGGGGGCGTTCGGCACCACGGGGCAGCGCTGCACCGCGACGAGCCGGCTCATCCTGCAGGACGGCATCCATGACCAGTTCGTGGCCCGGCTCAAGGAGCGCGCGGGCCAGCTCAAGCTCGGTGACGGCCGGAAGGCCGGCACCGACGTGGGGCCGGTGATCCACGCCGAGTCGATCGCGAAGATCGAGCGCTACGTCGAGATCGGCCTGAGCGAGGGGGCGGAGCTCGTGCTCGGCGGCCGCCGCGCGCATGGGGCGGGGCTCGAGAAGGGCTTCTTCTTCCAGCCGACGATCTTCACCAACGTGAAGCCCGGGTCGCGCCTCGATCAGGAGGAGATCTTCGGGCCGGTGCTCAGCGTGGTCCGCGTGAAGGACGCGGACGAGGCCTTCCGCGTGAACAATGGCGTGAAGTACGGGCTCTCGAGTTCGGTCTACACGCAGGACGTGAACGTGGCCTTCCGGGCGCTGCAGGAGCTCGACAACGGCATCACGTACATCAACGCCCCCACGATCGGCGCCGAGGCGCACCTGCCGTTCGGCGGCGTGAAGCAGACCGGCAACGGCCACCGCGAGGGGGGCTGGGAGGTCTACGAGTTCTACTCGGAGACCAAGGTGGGGTACGTGGATTACAGTGGGGTGCTGCAGCGGGCGCAGATCGACAACTACTGACGGGGCAGAAGGCAGAAGGCAGAGGGCAGACGGCAGAGGGCAGCGGGGGGCGCAGGCCGGGGTGGGCCGCGCCCCCCGCATCGCGTGACACCGGGGCGTGACGGCCGGGGGTTCCCCAACGTCCGCGGAACGGTGTATATCGCAGGGGTGACCATGCCGCAGTCGGAAGGGACGTCCGTGCCGGTCGACGGCACCACAGCCGCAGGGGAAGCGGTGCCCGCCGGAGGCGCGGGCGTCGCCGCGCGCCCGGCGCGGCGCCGCCGCGTGTGGCGCGGCGCGTGGGAATGGGCGAAGTCGATCCAGCTCGCCATCATCATCTTCCTGTTCCTGCGCGCGTTCCTCATCGAGATGTTCAAGATCCCCTCGGGTTCCATGGAGGGGACGCTGCTCGTGGGCGACTTCCTGATCGTCAACAAGCTGCTCTATGGCGCCGAGGTGCCGTTCCTGAGGACGCAGCTCCCCGCGGTGCGGGAGCCCGCCGTGGGCGACGTGGTGGTGTTCCAGTGGCCGGAGGACCCCACTAAGAACTTCGTGAAGCGCCTGGTGGGACTCCCGCACGACACGGTCGAGATGCGGCGCGGCGTCCTCTACCGGAACGGGACGGCCCAGCGGGAGACGTACGCGCAGCATCGCGACGCGGAGTTCGACCCCGCCACGGAGGACTTCCGGTGGCAGCGCGACTTCGTCGCGCCCGGCGTCGACGTGCGGCGTTATCACCCGTCGCGGAACAATTGGGGGCCGCTCGTGGTGCCCGCCGCCCACTATTTCATGCTCGGCGACAATCGGGACAACTCGCTCGACAGCCGCTACTGGGGGTTCGTGCCCGACTCCCTCGTGCGCGGCAGTCCGATCCTCGTCTACTACAGTTATGCGCCGGACAGCGGCTCGGCCTTCGACTGGCTCACGCGGATCCGGTGGCAGCGCCTGGGTGAGTTGATCCGCTGACGGGCCGGCGGGGGGTGCTTCCCTCCCCCCCGACCGGTCTGCACATTCCGCCAGCGGTCGGAACGCGGCACCAACGGAGGGCACGCGTGAGACGGATGGCCGGCACGCCGCACAAGCGGCATCTGCACGACGAGGGTTCGCTCGACCAGTACCTGCGCGACATCAGCGTGTACCCGCTGATCTCCCGCGAGGAGGAGGTGCGCCTCGCCCAGCGCATCCGGCTGGACGACCAGGAGGCCCTCGACACCCTCGTGCGCTCCAACCTCCGGTTCGTCGTGTCGGTGGCCAAGAAGTACCAGAACCAGGGCGTCTCGCTCTCCGACCTGATCAACGAGGGCAACCTCGGGCTCATCCGCGCGGCGCACAAGTTCGACGAGACCAAGGGGATCAAGTTCATCTCGTACGCCGTCTGGTGGATCCGCCAGGCGATCCTCCAGGCGCTCGCCGAGCAGAGCCGGATCGTGCGGGTGCCGCTCAACCGCGCGGGCGCGCTGCACCGGATCGGCAAGCGGGCCAACGCCCTCCTCCAGGAGCTCGGCCGCGAGGCCACCCACGCCGAGATCGCCGACGGCATGGAGATCACCGAGGAGGAGGTCGCCAAGACGATGGCGATCTCGCAGCAGCACCTCTCGCTCGACGCCCCGATGGCGCCCGGCGAGGACAACCGGCTCCTCGACTACCTCCCCGACACGCAGAGCGCGACGCCGGACGAGGAGACGATCGAGAAGGCGCTCGCCGAGTCGGTGCACGAGGCGCTGGCGGGGCTCAAGGAACGCGAGGCCAAGATCCTCCGGCTCTACTTCGGGCTCGACGGCTCGGAGCCGATGACGCTCGAGCAGATCGGCGCGGTGCTCAACATCACGCGCGA
>CAZPJF010000441.1:0-3005 GCA_964586095.1 uncultured Gemmatimonas sp.
CCATGGGACGCGGTGCGTGGCGCTCCACCGACGGCGGACGCACCTGGAAGTCGATCGGCCTGCGCAACGCCGGGCAGATCGGCCGCATCGTCGTGCACCCCGCCGACGCCGACGTCGCCTTCGCCGCGGTGCTCGGGCGTCCCTTCGGCCGCAGCGCGGACCGCGGCATCTACCGCACGCGGGACGGCGGCGCGACGTGGCAGAAGGTGCTCTTCCTCAACGACAGCACCGGCGCGAGCGACATCGCGATGGATCCGCGCAACCCGCGCCACCTCTACGCGGCGATGTGGCGCGCCGAGCGCAAGCCGTGGACGCTCATCTCGGGATCGGCCGAGGGCGGCATCTGGAAGTCCACCGACGGCGGCGACACGTGGAGCAAGCTCGCCGGCGGCCTCCCCACCGGGCTCGTCGGGAAGATCGGCCTCACCGTCTCGCCCGCGAACCCGGACAAGGTCTGGGCGATCATCGAGGCCGAGCCGGCCGGTGGCGTCTACCGGAGCGACGACGCGGGCGCGACCTGGCGACGCACCAACAGCGACAACGCGCTCCGCCAGCGCGCCTGGTACTACACGCACGTGCGCGCCGACCCGGAGGAGGAGAACGTCGTCTACGCGCTCAACACGGGGCTCTACCGCTCGATCGACGGCGGCGTGACGTTCACCAACATCCCGGTCCCGCACGGCGACGTGCACGACCTCTGGATCAATCCCGGCGACAAGCGGCTCATGGTCGTCGCCAATGACGGCGGCGCGCAGGTGTCGCTCAACCGCGGGCGGAGCTGGTCCACGTACTTCAACCAGCCCACGGCCGAGCTCTACGACGTCATCACCGACGCCGGCTTCCCATACCGCGTCTACTCCGCGCAGCAGGACAACACGACCATCAGCGTCCCGGCCTGGTCGTCGAGCAACGCGCTCCACCCGTTCGCCGACTACCAGTACGCCTCGGGGTGCGAGACGGGCCCGGTGGCGCTCGACCCGCGCCAGCCCGAGGTGATCTGGGGCGGCTGCTACGGCGGCGCGATCAACCGCTGGGACACGCGCAGCGACGAGCGGCGCAACGTGATCGCGTACCCCGAGCTGCAGCTCGGGCAGGCGGCCAAGGACCTGCAGTACCGCTTCCAGTGGGTCGCGCCGATCCTCGTCTCGCGCCACGATCCGAACACGGTCTACCACGGCTCGCAGTACGTGCTCCGCACGCGCGACGCCGGGATGAGCTGGGAGCGCATCTCCCCCGACCTCACGACGAACACCAAGGAGCACCTCGAGGCGTCGGGCGGGCCGATCAACAATGACATCACCGGCGTGGAGATCTTCAACACGGTCTTCGCGATCGCCGAGGACCGCCGCGACCGCAACGTGCTCTGGGCCGGCACCGACGACGGGCGCGTGCACGTCACGCGCGACGGCGGCCAGCGCTGGAGCGAGGTCACACCGCCGGGGATGCCGCGCTTCGGCACGGTGGAGGAGATCGTCCTCTCGGCGCACGACCCCAACCGCGTGTACGTCGCCGCCCAGGCGTACCGCATGGACGACTTCAGGCCGTACGCCTGGCGCTCGGACGACGGCGGGCGCACGTGGACGAAGCTGACGGAGAACACGGGCATCCCGGCCGACCATCCGGTGCGGTCGTTCGCCGAGGACCCGCGCGCGGCGGACCTGCTCTACGCAGGGACGGAGTACGGGCTCTACGTCTCGTTCGACCGCGGGCGGCGCTGGCAGCCCTTCCCGCGGAAGCTGCCGGTCACGCCGATCGCGGACCTCGAGGCGCGGGACGACGACCTCGTGATGTCGACGCAGGGACGGTCGATCTGGATCATCGACGACGTGAGCCCGCTGCGAGAGCTCGCGGGCGCTGGCACGGCGGGCGCGCTCACCGGAGCGGCCGCGCATCTCTTCGCGCCCGCCGAGGCGGTGCGCGCGCAGAAGGGCGTCGACCCGTTCGACCCGCAGCCCGCGCTCGCCGACCAGCCCGACGACGGCGCCGTGCTGCACTACTGGCGCGGGAGCGAGGCGAAGGAGCCGGTCACGATCGAGGTCGTCGACGCACAGCGCCGCACCGTGCGCCGATTCACGTCCGACAGCGCGGCCTCGCGCACCGCCCGCACGCGCCGGCTCGCGACGGCGCGCGGGCTGCATCGCGTGACGTGGGACCTGACGTATCCGGGACCGACGCCGGTGGAGGGCGCGGTGCTCTGGGGCTACAACGGGGGCGTGAAGGCGCCGCCGGGGACCTACGAGGTGGTGCTCACCGCCAACGGCGTGACGCAGCGGAAGGCGCTCGTGGTGCGCCCCGACCCGCGCCTGCCGCACGTCACCGCGGCGGACTACGCGGAGCAGTTCCGGATCGCGAGCATCGTGCGCGACTCGATGGAGGCGGTGAACCGGACGTTGCGTGACCTGCGCGATGTGCGCGGCCAGATGGAGGCCCTCATGGCCTCGGCCAAGCGCGTGGGTGCCGACGTCGCGCTGCAGGCGCAGGTGGACTCGCTCGCCGCCAAGATGCAGCGGCTCGAGCTGCAGGTGTCGCAGACGAAGAGCCGCAGCGGGCAGGACCCGATCCGGTTCGCCGGCCGCATCGACAACCAGTGGGCCGAGCTCTACGGCAACGTCACGGGGCCCAACGGCTACATCTCGGGCTCCACCGAGGGGCGGCCCACGCGCGGCGCGGCCGAGCGGCTCACCGAGTTGAGCGCGCGCTGGGAGCGGCTGCGGGTGGTCTGGCAGGAGGTGGTGACGAAGGACCTGCCCGCGCTCAACGCCGCCGCCCGGGGGCTCAACCTCGGCGGCATCGCGATCCCGCAAGGGACGGTGGTCCCGTGAGCCCGCTCTGCCGAACGGCGCGGCCCGGCAGGACCGCCCGTCGCGCGCGGCTCGCCGTCGCGGTGGCCGCGGCGGCGGTGCTCGCCGCGGCCGCCCCCCTGGGCGCACAGGTCACTGCGCTCGTCGGCGGGACCCTGATCGACGGCCACGGCGGCGCGCCGCTCCCCAACTCCGTGATCCTCG
>CAZPJF010000442.1:0-2999 GCA_964586095.1 uncultured Gemmatimonas sp.
CGAGGGGACGCCCGTGGTCGAGGGCCCGTCGACCGCGCGCATCGTCGGCATCGGGTGCTTCATGGCCTGGATCGGCGGCTTCTCGGGCGCGATGATCGGCGTGCTCGTCTCCAAGATCGCCGCCTTCTTCCTGAAGGCGCCGTCCTGTGACGGCATCCCGACGTGCGATTGGTACATTTATGCAGCGGTCGGCGGAGCCCTGGGCTTCCTGACCCTTCCGTGGCTCGTGGTCTCGGCCCTGCGGCGCCCGCCGGCGCCCGCGGCCAAGGCTCCCGACGACAAGACCTGACCGAGGTTCGCTCCGTGGCCCGTGTAGATGTCATCATGCCCCAGATGGGCGAGTCGATCGCCGAAGGCACCCTCAGCCGCTGGCTCAAGAAGGTCGGCGACGAGGTGAAGCGCGACGAGCCGATCTTCGAGATCTCCACCGACAAGGTCGACGCCGAGATCCCGGCCCCCGCCGCCGGGGTGCTCGCCGAGATCATCGTGCACGAGGGGACCACCGTGCCGGTGAATGCGGTCGTCGCGCGCCTCGAAACGGAGAAGGGCGCGGCGCTCGCGCCCGCCGCCTCGGCCCCCGCGCCCGCCGCCGCGGCGGCGCCGGTCCCCGCCGCGTCGACAGCCACCGCCGCCGCACCGGCACCGACCCCCGCGGCGCCGGTCCGGCCGGCCGCGCCGGCGGGCTCGTTCGAGGAGCGGATCCGCACCAAGTCCTCGCCGCTCGTCCGCCGGATGGCCGCCGAGGCGGGGGTCGACATCTCGGCGCTCAACGGCTCGGGGATCGCCGGCCGCGTCACCAAGAAGGACCTCGTCGAGTACCTCGAGAAGGGCCCGCGCCCCGCGCCGGCCGGGGCACCGTCGGCGATGCCCGCGGGGCTGCCGTCGCAGGTGGCGGTGCCGCTCGGCCACGCCGTCGACCCGACCTTCGCGCCCTGGCCGGGCGACGTCGTCGAGCCGATGTCGAAGATCCGCCGGCTCACCGCCGACCACATGCGGCAGGCGCGCCAGGTCGCGGCACACGTCACGAGCTTCTTCGAGATCGACCTCACCCGCATCGCCCGGCTCCGGGCGCAGATGAAGGGGGACTTCGAGCGCGAGACCGGCCAGAAGCTCACCTACCTGCCGTTCATCATCCGCGCGGTGGTCGAGAACCTCCGCCGCCACCCGGTGCTCAACGCCACGGTGAGCGGCACCGACGTCATCCTCCGCAAGCGCTACAACATCGGCATCGCGGTGGCGCTCGAGCCCACCGGGCTCATCGTGCCGGTGCTCAAGGACGCCGACGGGCTCAACCTCACGGGGCTCACGCGCGGGACCAACGACCTCGCCCAGCGCGCCCGGAGCAAGAAGCTCAGCCCCACCGACGTGCAGGACGCGACCTTCACCATCACCAATCCCGGCGTGTTCGGCTCGCTCTTCGGCACGCCGATCATCCCCGTCGGCACCACCGCGATCCTCGGGCTCGGCGCCATCGAGAAGCGGCCCAAGGTGATCACCGGACCCGACGGCGAGGACACCATCGCGATCCGCACCTGCGCCTACTTCTCGCTCTCGTTCGACCATCGCGTGGTGGACGGCGCCGACGCCGACCGCTTCATGGCCGACCTCAAGAAGACCCTCGAGAGCGTCACCGGCTGACGTGGCCCGCTCGCTGAGCCTCCATCGCACCGTCATCCCGCCGGCGGGCCGCGCGAGCTTCCTCGAGCGGCTCCGCGTGCGCGAGGCGCACTACCAGCGCATGGGCTGCCGGTACTGGGTCTTCGAGGAGCAGGGACTCGCCGGCGCCTTCGTGGAGTTCTGCGAGGCCAACGACGCCGAGACGCTCGCGGCGGCGCACGCCGCGTCGCCGGAGCCGCTGCTCGACCCCTCGCGCATCTATTCCATCGTGGAGTTGCACTGATGCCCACCCGCACGATCGACATCGACGGCAGCCGCTGGCAGGTCTATCCCAGCGGCTACATCACCCAGTACGACGGCGACGAGTACGGCCTGCTCTTCGTCCGCGGCACGGCCGACGCGCGCGAGGTGCGCGTGACGCGCTACTCGCCCGGCGGCGCGCGGTCGCGCGAGCAGTCGCTGGCCGAGCTCGGCGATGCGGAGCTCCGCCGCCTGTTCACGCTCTCGCAGCCGAGCGCGACCTCGCCCGAGGCCGGCTACGCGCCGTGAGCGCTGACGCGGGGGCGCCGGCGGCCACGCCGGCGCCCCACGTGGACCTGCACGCCCACTCCACCGCCAGCGACGGGTCGCAGGCCCCCGCCGCCGCCATCGAGGCCGCCCACAAGGCCGGCCTCGCGGCCTTCGCGCTCACCGACCACGACACCCTCGCCGGCATCCCCGAGGCGCAGCGCGCCGCCGACCGCCTCGGCCTGCGCCTCGTGCCCGGCGTCGAGCTGAGCGTCCACCAGGACGCGGCCGAGGTGCACCTGCTCGGCCTCCACATCCGCGACGTGGAGTCGCTGCAGGCGCGGCTCGAGACCTTCCGCGACCTGCGGCGGACGCGGGCACTCGAGATGGTGGCGCGGCTCAACGCGCTCGGCGTCCCGGTGACCACCGACGCGGTGCTCGCCGCCGCGGGCGAGGGGGCCATCGGCCGGCCGCACGTCGCCCGGGCGCTCATCGCGGGCGGCTACGTGAAGGACTCCCGGGAGGCGTTCGACCGCTACCTCGCGGCGGGCAGGCCCGCGTACGTCGACAAGGAGCGGCTCGATGTCGCGCGCGGCATCGCGCTCATCCACGACGCCGGCGGGATCGCCGTGATGGCGCACCCGGGCGCGGAGGGGAGGCGCGAACGCATCGAGCCGCTCGTCGCGCTCGGGCTCGACGGGCTCGAGGTCCGGCACCCGAGCCACTCGGGCGAGGACACCAAGCGGCTCGGCGCGCTCGCCGAGCACTTCGGGCTCGTCCCGAGCGGCGGGTCCGACTGGCATGGCGCGATGGCCGGCGGGCGCGTCCTCGGGGCGATGCACGTCCCGCTCGCCTGGCTCGAGGCGCAGGACGCG
>CAZPJF010000443.1:0-2990 GCA_964586095.1 uncultured Gemmatimonas sp.
GATGCTCTCGGACCGCTGCGCGGTCCTGCGGCCGCATCGCGGGAACGGGGCGCAGACCCTCCCCTACAGCGTCTTCCCCCGCACGATCCCGTTCGGCTCCTCGCTCCTCGCTCGCGCCCTTCGCTCCTCGCGCGCGCTCCGCGCTCCTCCGTTCGAGCGCGATCGCCTGGACCTTCCGGTGCTCGGCGCGCGCCTCCTTGAGCAGCGTGCTCGCGTGCGTGCCGACCACGAGGTCGCTCGCCACCGCGTCCACGAGCGTCGCGGGGTGCGCCGGCAGCGGGTTGCGGCGCGCGGCGACGTCGCGCGGGTTCAGCGCCGCCGCCACCTCGCGCGCGCCGGCCTGCTGCGCCTTCGCCTCGACCACCTGCGGCGCGTCGCGCAGCGCGCGCTTGCTGTAGTTGGCCGGCCCCATCGCGTCGGCGCGCTCGGGCGCGAAGGGGTCGGCCTCGCGCGCGGCCGCGGCGGTCGCCGCATCCACCGCCTGGCCCGGCATCCCCACGCGCAGCGCCGCCGCCGTGTTCCGCGCGCTGAACCGGTCGCTGAAGCTCGCGATCACCCCCGCCTGCTCGGGCGAGAAGCCGAGCACGCGCGCCGCGTCGCGCACCGCGCTCCGCCCGCGCCAGGTGATGTGCTCGCACACCATCGCCGCGTGCTCGCGGCCGTAGCGCGCGTACACGTACTGCAGCACGCGCTCCCGCTCGCGGTGCGCGAAGTCGATGTCGATGTCGGGCGCCTCCGCCCGCTCCTCGCTGAGGAAGCGCTCGAACAGCAGCTCGAGCTTGATCGGGTCCACCGACGTGATGCCGAGGCAGTAGCACACCGCGCTGTTCGCCGCCGAGCCGCGCCCCTGGCAGAGGATCCCCTCGCGTCGCGCGAAGCGCACGATGTCCCACACGATCAGGAAGTAGCCCGAGAGCCCGAGCTTCGCGATGAGCGCGAGTTCGTGCGCGAGCTGCTTGTCGTGCCGCGCCGTGCGCCGCCACCCCCAGCGCTCCTCGGCCCCCGTCTCCACCAGCCGCGCGAGGTACTCGTCCTCGCCCACCCCCGCGGGGAGCGGGAAGCGCGGCAGGCGGGGCTTGAGCGTCTCCAGGCGGAAGGCGCAGCGCTCGGCCACCGCGAGCGTGGCGGCGAGCCCCGCCTCGCGTCCCGCCCACCGCGCGGCGAGCTGCGCGTGGCCCTTGAGGTGCCACTCGCCGTTGGGGCGGAGGCGGGTGCCCATCTCGTCGAGTGTCGCGCCGTGCCGCAGCGCCACGAGCACGTCGTGCGCGATCCGTTGCCGCGCGCGCGCGTAGTGCACGTCGTTCGTCACCACCCACGGCAGGCCGTGGGCCGCCGCGAGCGGGATCAGGCGGTCGACGAGCGCGCGCTCCTCGGGGAGCGCGTGGTCCCAGCATTCCACCGCGAGCCGCCGGCCGAACGCCTCGGCGAGCGTGCCGAGCGCGGCGGAGGCGAGACGGTCGGACTCCGCGCGCGGGAGTGAGGCAGTGCCGAGTGCGGAGCCATGCGCGAGCCCGTGTGCGCCGCGGGCGGTGCCCGCCGCGCCGCCTGCCGCGCCGAGCGCGAGCAGCTGCGGCACCCAGCCGCGCGGGCACCCGGTGAGCGCGAAGAGCCCGCCCGCGTGCGCCGCGAGCTGGTCGAGCGTCACGCGCGGCTCGCCGCGCGGATGGTCGAGCCGCGCGCGCGTGATCAGCGTGCAGAGGTTCCCCCACCCCTCGCGCGACTCGGCGAGCACCACGAGGTGCGTGCGGAGGCGCGGCACGCCGTCCTCGCCGAGCGCGAGGCTGGGCAGGGCGGTGCTCCCGCCGCGTGGCGGGCCGGCCAGGGCGGTACTCCCGCCGTGTCGCGGGTCGGTCAGGGTGCGCTCGAGCCCTGCCGGCAGCGGCACGTCCACCGTGAGCTCCGCTCCCTGGATCGCCGCGAGCCCCGCGGTGCGCGCGGCGGTCGCGAAGCGCACCGCGCCGCCCACGTCGTCGTGGTCGGTGAGCGCGAGCGCGGCGAGGCCGAGCGCCACCGCCCGCTCCACGAGGCGCTCGGGATCGGAGGCGCCGTCGAGGAGCGAGAAGGTGGAGTGGCAGTGCAGCTCGGCGTACGCGGTCACGGGCCCATGGACTCCATCGCATCCGCACGCGTTCCCGCGCCGCGATGCGCGGCATCGCGATGACGTCCGTCGCCCGCCGCGCCGCGATCCTCGGGCGTGCGCTCCCCCTCTTGCGTTCCCTTCACCGAGCCGAGCACCCTATGGGCATGCCCGCCGTGTCGTCGCCCACGTACTGGACCGCTGCGATGGTCCGCGAGCTCCCCGACGACGGGAAGCGCTACGAGTGCATCGACGGGGAGCTGCTCGTGACCCCGTCGCCGCGCTGGAAGCACCAGGATGCGGTCGGGGGGCTCTATCGACACCTGTACGACTGGCTCGCGCGCCATCCCATCGGCAAGGTGACCTTCTCCCCCGCCGACGTGGAGCTCGAGCCGGACACCCTCGTGCAGCCCGACGTGTTCGTCGTGCCGCGCGATGCGACCGGCGCGCTCCCGCGCGACTGGCACGAGATCCGCGGCCTCCTGCTGGCGGTCGAGGTGCTCTCGCCCTCCACCGCGCGCTACGACCGCGTGGTCAAGCGCCGCTTCTTCGCGCGGGCCGGTGTCCCCGAGTACTGGATCGTCGACGTCGACGCGCGCCTGGTCGAGCGTTGGACGCCCGCCGACGCCCGCCCCGAGATCCTCGGCGAGGAGGCGACGCTCAGTTGGACCCCGCCCGGGGCGGCGGTGCCCTTCACGCTCCCGCTCGGCGAGTACTTCGCCGAGGTCCTCGCGGACCACCCGGGGGAGTAGGCGCGGCGTCGGTCGACGCTCCGCACTCGGCACCTCATGCTGCGCTGAGGAGCATACCGCACGATCCGCATCCGCACGCAGCCGCCCGTACGGATGCCACCCGCGGCGCAGACCGATCGCCGCACGTCCGGGGCCCTGGCGCTCAGTCATACCACCCCTGC
>CAZPJF010000444.1:0-2982 GCA_964586095.1 uncultured Gemmatimonas sp.
GGTCGACTGCGCCGGCGGCACCTACCGCACGATCTCGTCGCCGCACGGCCACGACGCGTTCCTCATCGAGCGGCCGCGGGTGGGGGCGATCCTCGGGGAGGCGCTCGCCACGCGGCACGAGCGCCTGGCGCGGAGGGCGGTCGCATGAGCGCCCGTCCGGTCACGCGCATCGCCCTCGCGGGCTGCGGCACGGTGGGCGGGGCCCTGCTCGACCTGCTCGCCCGGCACTGCGAGGAACTGGCCGCGCGCAGCGGCGCCCGCTTCGAGGTGGTCCGCGTCCTCGTGCGCGACGCCACGCGTCCACGCTCGGCGGCGCTCCCCCACGCGCTCCTCACCGACTCGCTCGAACGCTTCCTCGCGACTGACGCCGACGTGGTGGTCGAGGCGATCGGCGGCACGACCGCCGCCGGCACGATCGCGCGCGCGACGCTCGCGCGCGGGCGGCGGCTGGTCACGGCGAACAAGGCGCTGCTGCGCGCCGAGGGACCGGCGCTGGCGCAGTTGGCGCGCGTGCACGCGTTCCAGGGTGCCTCGCTGGACTTCGAGGCCGCGGTGGGCGGCGGCATCCCCGTCGTGCGCGCGCTGCGCGACTCGCTGGCCGGGCACGGCGTCCGGGCCATCCGTGGGGTGCTCAACGGCACCACCAACTACGTCCTCTCGCGGCTCGAGGAGGGAGCGAGCTTCGCCGAGGCGCTCCGCGCGGCGCAGTGCGCCGGCTTCGCCGAGGCGGACCCCACGCGCGATCTCACGGGCCTCGATGCCGCGGACAAGATCGCGGTGCTCGCGTGGCTCGCGTTCGGGGTGGACCCCACGCGGCTGGCGGTGCGCACGAGCGGCCTCGGCGCGGACATCGAGGCGCGCGTGGCCGCCGCGCGCGCGGCCGGGCAGGTGCTCCGGCTCGTGGCGCGCGCGCGATCGTGGTCCGGCGGGCCCGAGGGACCGGACGGCCCGGGCGGGTCGAGCCGCCCAGGCGCGCCGGTCGCTCACGCGACGGTGGGGCTCGAGTGCCTCGCCGCCGGCGATCCGCTCGCCCGCACGCGCGACGAGGAGAACGCGGTCGTCATCACGAGCGACTCCGCGGGTGAGATCGCACTGCACGGCCGCGGCGCCGGCGGGCACGCGACCGCGAGCGCCCTCCTGGCCGACCTCCTGCGTCCCACGCCGCGCTCCCTCGCCCTGCTCGACACCGCTGCCTGAGCACGACCGCGTCGCACGCGGCGCCCATGCCGCCACCCGCGATCCTGCGGCCCGTGCCTCCCACCTCGCCGCCCACCTCCGCCGCCCATGCACCCCGAGACCCTCGCCGTCCGCACCCAGGCCCCGCGCTCCGTCCACCGCGAGCACGCCGTGCCGCTCTTCCTCACCTCGAGCTTCGTGTTCGATGACGCCGAGCAGGCCCGCGCGCTCTTCGCCGAGGAACGGCAGGGGCCGGTCTACTCGCGGTACTCGAACCCGAACACCGACGAGTTCACCGAGAAGCTCCGCCTCCTCGAAGGCGCCGAGGACGGCCTCGCGCTCGCGTCGGGGATGTCCGCCGTCTTCACCGCGCTCGCCTCGCTGCTCGGGCAGGGCGACCACGTCGTCGCCGGCCGCGCCGTGTTCGGCTCGACGCACCAGCTCTTCACGCGCCTCCTGCCCAAGTGGGGCATCGCGCACACCTACGTCGATGGCGACGACCCCGACGCCTGGGCCGCGGCGATCACGCCGCGCACGCGGGCCATCTTCGTCGAGACGCCGTCGAACCCGGGGCTCGACATCGTCGACCTCGACGCCCTCGGACGGCTCGCGCGCGCGCGCGGCATCCCGCTCGTCGTCGACAACTGCTTCGCCACGCCCGTCATCACGCGCCCGCTCGCCCTTGGCGCGTCGCTCGTCGTCCACTCGGCCACCAAGTTCATCGACGGACAGGGCCGCGTGCTCGGCGGCGCGATCCTGGGGGACAGCGCCCTCGTGGCGGAGGCGCGGTTCCTCGCGCGCCACTCGGGGCCCGCGCTCGCGCCGTTCAACGCGTGGGTCCTGTCCAAGAGCCTGGAGACGCTCGCGCTGCGGCTCGAGCGGCACTCGGGCAACGCGCTCGCGCTCGCGCAGGCCCTCGGCGCCGTCCCTGGCGTGGAGGCGGTGCGCTACCCGTTCCTCGCCTCGCATCCGCAGCACGCCCTCGCGCGCCGGCAGATGCGCCACGGCGGTGGCGTGCTCACGCTGCGGCTCGCCGACTACGCCACCGCGGTGCGCTTCCTCGATGCGCTCCGGCTCTGCTCGCACTCGCCCAACCTCGGCGACACGCGGACCATCGTCACGCACCCGGCGTCGACCACGCACTCCAAGCTCACCGAGGCCGAGCGCCAGCGCGTCGGCATCACGCCGGGGCTCGTGCGGATCTCGGTGGGGCTGGAGCACCCGGACGACGTGCTCGCCGACCTCACGCAGGCGCTGGAGCGCTAGGGCGCCGGCGCCGCCGCGCGCGCCATCACCGAGTCGACCAGGGTGCGCAGCACGTCCGGCCGGCTCCCCATCATGTGCTTGCCGGGGAGCCAGACCTGCTCCTTGGGGGCCTGCGCCGCGTCCCAGAGCGCCTGCACCGAGCGGCGCGGGATGCGCTCATCCTCGAGCGCGTTCAGCATCACGACGGGGCGCGGCGCGACGCGCCCCACCCACCGTTCGGGCGCGAAGCGCGGGCCCGACGCCAGCAGCGTCGCGAGCGCGGCGACCGGACGTCGCAGCATCGCGTTCGGGATGTCGCGCACCAGGCCGGTGTCGATCATCGCCAGCGGTTTCCCGCCGCCGTGCGCGATCCAGAGCCGGCTCACGCGCGGGTCGCGCGCGGCCGCGATGGTGGCGAAGGGCGCGCCGAAGCTCGCGCCCACGAGCTCGACGCGCGCCGGGTCCACATCGGGGCGCGCCAGGAGATGGTCCAGCGCCAGCGAGACCGCGGGCGGCGTGTCGTAGAACGCGCGCCGGATCAGCGGGATCTGGGCGACGACC
>CAZPJF010000445.1:0-2973 GCA_964586095.1 uncultured Gemmatimonas sp.
CTCGCAGGCACAGGTCTCGAGGTGCCGCGCCGCGCGCTGCGCCATCGCCTGCGCGACCTCGAGGCTCGCATCCGGGGCCGCGAGGGCCGGCGAGAGCGCCTCAGTGGCCGTGCCGAAGCCGAGCACCTGCGCGAGGGTCACGACCTGCTCCGCCGCCCGGCCCGCGTAGGTGCGCACGCCCTGCTCGGCGTTCGCGCGGTTCGTGCGCGCGGCGGCGACGTAGCGCCAGCCGAGCACCAGGAGCGCGACGCTGAGCAGCACGAGCAGCGCGCCCGCGACCGCGGTGAGCCGCTCCGGACCACGCACCCAGTGCGCCGGGACCTCGCGCGGGCGCATCATGCCGGCGGCACGCTCGCGCGCACGGCGTGGATGAGTGGGAGCGGGATCGCGGCCAGCTGGCGTGCGAGCGCGAGGGGGATCGGCATCGGCCCGAGGGCGGAGGGAGGATGCCGGAAACTACTGGCCGCCGGGCGGACCGGTGCCGCCCGGCCCGGTGCCGCCCTCTCCCATACACGTTTCACACGAACCGTGCCTCGGCCCACGCCACGCGCCTCAGGGCCTGATGACGGGCCCCGAGCTGTCGGCCGGCGGCGCGTTGGGCTTGGGCGAGGCGCCGACGCCGCCGAGCCGTCCATCGGGGAGCATGACGAGCCGGAGGACGAGCGGCTCCTCCGTGAGCCCCGACACCACGCGCTCATGCCAGAACTGCCGCGCGCCGCCGCGCCAGATCCAGCGTTCCTCGAGGACCGCGCCGGGCACGCCAGCGCGGGCCTGCAGCCCGCCCACGAAGCTGCGGAACGCATCCAGCGTCGAGAAGTTGCCCGTGCCGCCCTGTGCGACGAACGGCCAGAGGCTGTCGGCCTGCGCCGTGAGGATCCAGCGGGCGTAGTTCCGTGCGCGCTGCGTCGAGTCGGCGGGCAGGGGTGGCGTGGCCTGCGCGGCGGCGCTCGCGGCCGTCCCGGCGAGCAGCGCCACGACCAGCAGGGGCATGACCGACCGGGCGGTGCCGCGGCGGGCCGCGGCGCGGAGGAGTGGAAGTCGCATGAGGAAGTGTCCTGGACGAGGTGACCTGCGTTCGCTCCCCCAAACGACGTCGGCCGCGCGCCGGGGGATTCAGCGGTCGGGGCGTCACACGGTTCTCACACGCGTGTCCGGCGGTAGATTGTCCGGCGCCACTTCATCCGACCTCCCAGAGGCCCGTCCAATGTCCCGTTCCGTCCCCCGGCTCGCGGTGGTCCTCGCGGCCCTCGCGCTCGCCGTGGCCGCGCTGCCGGCGCAGGAACCATCCTGGTTGCGCTACCCGGCCATCTCGCCCGACGGCCGCACGATCGCCTTCACGTACCGCGGCGACCTGTTCACCGTGCCGGCCGCCGGCGGAGCGGCCACGCAGCTCACGCAGCACGGGGCGCAGGACATGATGCCCGTGTGGAGCCCCGACGGCGCGCAACTCGTCTTCGCGAGCGATCGCCACGGGAACTTCGACCTCTTCGCGATGCCCGCCGCCGGCGGCGAGGCGCGGCGGCTCACCGTCCACTCCGCCGACGAGTTCCCCTACTCGTTCACGCCGGACGGGCAGCGCGTGGTGTTCGGCGGGGCGCGCGGCGACGCGGCCACCAACCGGCAGTATCCCACGGCGTACATGAGCGAGCTCTGGCAGGTGCCCGTGGCGGGGGGCCGGCCGCTGCAGCTCCTCACGACGCCGGCCGAGGACGCGCGCTACTCGCGCGACGGCCGCTGGCTCGTGTACCACGACCGGAAGGGCGGCGAGAACGCCTGGCGCAAGCACCACACGTCGTCGGTGGCGCGTGACATCTGGGTGATGGACGTGCGCGCGGGGACGCACCGCAAGGTGACGACCTTCAGCGGCGAGGACCGGACGCCGCTCCTCGCCGACGGCGACCGCGCCATCTACTACCTGAGCGAGGAGAGCGGGACGTTCAACGTCCACCGGCGGAACCTCGACGGCACGGGGGCGCAGCAGCTCACGCGCTACCGCGGCGTGCCGGTGCGCTTCCTCTCGATGGCCAACGACGGCCTGCTCGCCTTCGGGCACGATGGCCAGCTCTTCACCATGCGGCCGGGGGCGGCGGCGCAGCGCGTCCCGGTCACGGTGCGCGTGGACCGCAAGGCGAACGACGTGCAGGTGGTCGCCGTGAACGGCGGGGCGCGCGAACTCGCGGTGGCGCCGAGCGGCAAGGAGGTCGCGTTCGTCTTCCGCGGCGACGTGTTCGTGGCCTCCGTGGAGGGCGGCGTGACCAAGCGCCTCACGGCGACGCCCGGCACCGAGGCGGGCCTCTCCTGGGCGCCCGACGGCAAGGCGATCGCGTATGCGGCGGAGCGGGGCGGGCGCTGGGGTGTGTACGAGGTGCGCCGCACGCGCGACGCCGAACCCTACTTCTACGCCTCCACGGTGGTGCGCGAGCAGCCGGTGGTGGTGAACGAGCGGCAGAACACGCAGCCCCGGTACTCGCCCGACGGCAGGGAGCTCGCGTACGTGGAGGACCGGACGACGCTGCGCATCCGCACGGTGGAGGGCGGCGCGACGCGCACGCTGCTCGACCGGCGCAGCCTCTGGGGCGGCAACCACCACTTCGAATGGTCGCCCGACGGCAAGTGGATGCTCTTCGACCTCTCGGTCCCCGGCGTCGCGCCGGGCGAGGTGGGGCTCATCGCGACCGACGGGCGCGGCGAGGTGATCAACCTCACGCAGAGCGGCTTCAACGACGCGGGCGCGCAGTGGATCCTCGAGGGGCAGGGGATGCTCTGGTTCTCCAACCGCGACGGGCTCAAGGCCGTCGCGCAGAGCGGCGCGGCGCAGAACGACGTCTACGGGATGTTCTTCACCAAGGAGGCGTGGGACCGCTATCGGCTCACCAAGGAGGAACTCGCCCTGGTGAAGGAGGCGGAGGCGAAGCCGAAGCCCGACACGGCGGCAGCCGGGGCCGGTGCGGGCGCCGGTGCCGCCACCGGTGC
>CAZPJF010000446.1:0-2970 GCA_964586095.1 uncultured Gemmatimonas sp.
CGACGCGTTCATCGTCGTCAGGTCGGCGACGGTGAACGTGTCCTCGTTGTGCTCGCGCGTGCGGCCGACGTCCGTGCGTCCGAACACGTGCACGACGACGTCACCGTTTGGCGTGGAAGGTCCCGTCACGAGGCGCGAGTGCGAGGTGAGTGGTGGCAGCTACGGGGCATTTTACTGAAGCCGGGGCTGGAGCGCGAGCATCTCGTTGACTGGCAACGTGATGCAGGTCACGGAGGGCAGGTGTAGCCGGTCATCATCTCTCGGGCCAGTTGCTTGCGCTCCTCGGGCAGCCGGCTGGCCCGCACGAGCTTCCCGTACCGGCAGACCTCGTTGTTCGAATCGAGGGCGCGGTACGCGAGGAGCACGACATAGTGGGCATCGTCGAGCACGAGCCCGCTGAGTGTCCCGAGCATCGGCTCCACCTCGCGGATCGCGCCTCGCGCCGCGGTCTCGAGGTCGAGCCCCTTCACGTCCGCCGAGTCGAGGTTCCCGAGCCATTTCCGCACCGTGCCGGCGGCGCCGGGGAGCGGAGCGGTCGGCGCGGTCGCCGCGCCTCCACCCGCCGTCGTCGAGCCTGGCGGCGTGCCCACCGGCACCTTCGTCCCCGGGTTGCCGAGCGGCGCGGTCGGGTTCGGCGTCTGCGTCGGCGTGCCCCCCGCGGGCGAGGGCGTGCCGGCGGGTGCGGGGACCTGCGCGCCCCCCGAATCCGTCGCGACCTGTGACGGCGGCGACGTCCCCTGCGCGCCCGACGGCGTGGTGTCGGGCGCGCTCGGCTTGGTGCCGAGCAGCTGCCAAGCGACCACGCCGACCACGGCGAGACCGACCACGCCACCGAGCACCGCGGGCATCGAGCTCTTCGATGCGGGGGCCGGGGCCGACGGACGGGATGGTGCCGCCTGCGTCGCCGCCGCGGGCTTCCGCGCGGCCACGGGTGCCTCCATCGGCATCGTCTTGCCGCTCGGACGCACCGGCGCCACGCGGGTGTCGGGGACCGCACCCGTGGCGTTCAGCACCATCGTGCCGGCCTCGACCGCCTGCGTCATCGGCATGTCGGCGATCGCCGCCGCGAACTCGCGCCCGAACTGCGCGGCGCTCTGGTACCGCTCGCCGGCGTCGCGCGCGAGCGCCTTGTCGAGCACGGCCTGGAGCGACGCGGGCCACGGCCGGTCCGGCGCGACCTCCTCGAGCGTCCGCGGCCGGTCCGTGAGGCGCATGATCATCGCTTCCTGCGCCGTCTCCGCCGCGAACGGCAGCGCGCCCGTGAGGCAGTTGAACGCGACGAGGCCCAGCGAGTAGATGTCGGAACGCCCATCGAGCTTGTCCCCGGCGAGCTGCTCCGGGCTCATGTACTCGGGCGTCCCCACCACGAGCCCCGTCTTGGTCACCTTCTGCGCGTCGCTCGAACTCGCCTTGGCGATCCCGAAGTCCACGACCTTCACCAGGTCCGACCCGTCGCGGTTCCTGGCGACCATGATGTTGTCGGGCTTCAGGTCGCGGTGCACGATCCCGGCGTCGTGCGCCACCTGCAGCGCGTCGGCCGTCTGGTGCACGAGGCTCGCCGCGCGCGGCGCGGGGAGCGACCCGCCCTTCTCGATCAGCGACGTGAGCGACGCCCCCTCGATGAACTCCATCGCGAGGTAGATCAGTCCGTCCGGGGTCTCGCCGAAGTCGTAGATGCCGCAGATGTTCGGGTGCGACAGCCGCGACGCGTTGCTCGCCTCGCGGTTGAACCGCGCGATCGCGTCGGGGTCCGTGTTCATCCCCGGGTTCATCACCTTGAGCGCGCTCTTGCGCCCCATCTTCACGTGCTCGGCGAGGTAGACGGTGCCCATCCCGCCCTCGCCGAGCTTCTTGAGGATGTGGTAGCGGTCGGCGACGATCGACCCCAGCAGGTCCGCCGACTGGCTCGCCGAGCGCAGCGCCGTGCCGTCCCGCGGGCAGAAGCGCTCGCTCAGCGGGTACTCGGTGCCGCAGGTCGGGCAGATCTTCTGCTCGCTCACCGGCGCCCCGCCTCGCGAGCCGCACGCCACATCGGATGGTTCACAGGCTCTCCACTCGCAAGGTCTGGTCGCCGATCAGGATCCGCTGCCCGGGCCGCACCGGTCTCTCTCCCCGGACTGCAATCGCTATGCCGTTGCGGCTCCCGAGGTCGATCACGATGAAGTCGAGGTCCTCGCTCCGCACCTCGGCGTGCCGCCCGCTCATCGTCTTGTCGTACGGGAAGATCCAGTCCCCCTCCGCCCGGCCGATGACCACGTTCCGGCTCGGCGAGAGGTGGCAGTTGTCGCGTGCGCTCCCGTCCGCGCGGAGCTGCTGCAGCACGGCGATGTCCGCGCTCGGGGTCGCCGAACCCAGCCGACGGGTGAGGTCGGCCTCCGCCGGCTGCGGGCCGGGATAGCCGAGCCGGCGGAAGCGCAGGAGCTGCGAGCCCACCAGCACGGTGTCGCCGTCCTGCAGCTTGTAGGGCTCCTGCACGAACACCCAGGTGCCGTTGCGCGAGCCGAGGTCGCGCACGAACAGCTGGCCATCGCGCAGCGAGAGCTGCGCGTGCACGGGGCTCATGTACGTGTCGTCCGGGAACCGCAGCTCGCCGTCATTGCGGCCGAGCGTGGCCTCGGGACCGGGGAGCGTCTCGGTGCGCTTCACGGCGCCCGCGCCGTCCAGGATCGCCAGCTTGGGTCCCACGGCGGTCCCCGCCGCCGAGAAGACGGCCGTCCCCATGCTCGGGGTGGGCGGGCTCACCGTCGCGGCGACGCGGGTGCCGCACCGCGCGCAGAACACGTCGATGCCAGGCGTCACCGGCGTGCCGCAGGAACCGCAGACCGCGCGCGACATCACCGGCGGCGGCGACACCCGCGCCACGCGGCCACCGCACTTGGGGCAGAAGGGGAGCGACGGGTCGACGGCGGTGCCGCAGTTGGGGCAGGGCGCCTTGCCCGGCGGCATCGCCGCGAGCGGCGGTACGGCCGG
>CAZPJF010000447.1:0-2962 GCA_964586095.1 uncultured Gemmatimonas sp.
CTCTTCCGATCTGTCCAGCGCGCGATGCTCGACTCGCTCGTGCAGCTCGCGCGCAGCGGCCGCGGGCTGGTCGATGCCAGCGCGGCGGCCGCGGCGCAGGCCGCCGCACAGGCCGCGGGCGTGACCGCGAACGCGCCCGTGGGCGCGCCGCAGGTGCGTGTCCTCACCGGTCCCGAGGCCCTCGCCGTCGGCGATGGCCGCCTGCCCCCACCCCCGCCCGCGATGCGGTCCCGGGAGCCGCGGCGCGTGGTGGTCGCGCTGCCGCGCCCCGTCCGCGGGCGCGCCGAGATCGATGCCGTGGCCGCCGCGCTCGGCGATTCGCTGCAGCGCGCGCTCGACGCGCATCCCCGCTACGTCGTGGTGGCGCCCGACTCCGTCGCGGCCGCGCTCCGCGAATCCCGCACGGTGGACGCGGTGCGCGAACGCCTCGGCGCCGACCTCATCGTCTCGATCGCACTCATCCCGGCGCGCGACAGCATCGTGCGGATGGTGACCGTCCGCGACCTCGCGGCTCCGCGCGGCTTCAACATGCGTACCGTCGTGAGCCCGGTCGCCGCCGCGGATCCCAAGGCGGGCGTGGGGGAACTCGTGCCGCGCGTCGTGAAGTCGCTGCTCGACATGGAGCGGGACGCGTGGGTGAACTTCGAGCGGATGCGCACGGCACCGCGACCGGCGGCGCGCCCCGAGGCGCCCAAGGCGCCCGACGTGCCGGTGCCCTAGCGGACCACGGCGGCGGCGTCCGCGGGGAGCAGCGCCGCGAGCCGCGCCGACGGCACGGAATAGACGATGCGGCCGCCGCTCTCGCGCGCCGCGCCGTACAGCACCCCGATCACGAGCCCGCGCGCGTCGAACACCGGCGAGCCGCTCGACCCCTGCGCCGCGAAGACGTCGAGCTGCAGGTTCTCCGGCAGCGCCTTGCTCACCGTGCCGACGTTCATCGTCGCCACCGGCCGCAGGTCGTTGATGTCCCCGTCCATCCCCGCGGTCGCGGTGCCGAGCGGGAAGCCGAGGATCGCGATCGGGCTCCCGACCGGCACCTCCACGGCGCCGGAGGCGATGCCGTTCACGAGCGGGTACGCGCCGCGGCGCTCCAGCCGCAGCAGCGCGAGCTCGTCGGTCGGACTCACCGCCTCGATGCGCGCCGGGATCCAGTCGCCCTGCTGCCCCTCGAAGATCACGGCCACCCGGCGGGCCTGCTGGCCATCGGGCCCCTGCACCACGTGCCGGTTCGTGACGATGAGGCCGCTCGGCAGCACGTTGAACCCGGTGCCGCTCGAGGCCGCGCCGTCGGGCATCTCGACCGCGATGAAGACGATCGCCGGCTTGTTGGCCGCGGCGATCGCCGGATAGTCGGTGCCCGCGATGCTCGCGGTGCGCCGCTGGGCGGTGCGGATCTCCGCCGAGAGCGCGGCGACGTCGCCCCCGGTGGCCTGTCGCTCGCGCAGCGCCGCGGCGAGGCGCGCATTCTCGGCGCGCGCCGCCGCGAGCGCCTCGGCGGCCACGCCGGTCTGCGAGAGCCGCTGGTCGAGCGACCGCGCGAGCGAATCGTTGACCGCGAGGAGCGCGGCGATCTGCTTCTGCGCCTCCTTCGCCGAGCGCACGAGCACGTAGGCGATCCCGCCGCCGCCGATCACGACGAGGGCGACGAGGCCGATCACCACCTGGCGCAGGCGGCCGGTCTGCTGCTGCACCGCATGGGCGATGCGCACTTCGGTGTCGACCCGCGGCTTGGACGCGCCCGCGGCGCCGGCCTTCGGTCCGCCGGCGGCCCCCGGCCTGGCGCCACCCACGGGGCCGGCCTTCGCGCCCGCCGGCCGGGCGTTCGCCGGGATGCGGTGATCGATCGTCTCCGCCGGCATCACGTCGTCGACCCGCGGCGCGCCCTGCACCGGCGTCTCCGCCGCCACCCGGGTGGCGGGCGCGGCCGCGGCGGCCGCGGCGCTCAGCACATGGAAGGTCGCCTGCGGCCCCTCGGGGCCGAACGTGATCGTGTCGCCGTCGTGGAGCTCGTGCTCGCCGAGCACGCGGGCGCCGTTCACGAAGGTGCCGTTCGTGCTCCCCAGGTCCTGGATCACGTGCCGGCCCCCGACCGAGCGCAGCTCGGCGTGGCGGCCGGAGACGTCGAGGTCCTTCTGCGCATCGAAGCGCAGGTCGTTCATCGGATGCCGGCCGATCGAGATGACCGACTTCTCGAACCGCTCCTGCGCCCCGGCGCGCGCGCCGCGCGTGATGCGGAGCTCGACCGACATCAGTCGTTCAACCAGGTCAGCAGGTAGACGACGAGGACGACGAGCGCGAGGGTGCCGAACACGAGGCGGAGGTAGCCGCGGTCCACGCGGCCGCCCGCCGGCGGCGGGGGCGGGAGCTTGGGACGCGCGGCGGACACGGGCGCGATCTCGAGCGTGGGCGGGACCGGCGCCCCGCCCTTGGGCTTGTCGACGCCCACCTTCACCGCGGCGGGCACGCCCTCCACCGGCGTCACCTCGACCGTCGCCGCCGAGGGGTCGACCGCGGCGCGGACCGCGTCGCTGGTGCGCGGCGTGCGCGCCTTGTGGCGCGAGAGCTCGGTCTCGAGCGTCGGCATGTCGGAGGGGTCCATCTGGAGCGCGACCGGGACCGAGCTCCGGTCGATCGGCGTCGTCGCGCGCTGCTGCTGCGACCCGCGGTACACCCGGTGTGCCGGCTGCTCCGCCTCGGACTCCGGGAGGCCGCTCCCCTCGAACCGGGCCGCCACCACCGTGATGTTGTCGGGGCCGCCGTTCTCGTTCGCGAGGTCGATGAGCTTCTTGCAGACCTGCACGAGGTCCGGCTCCGCCTTCACCACCTCGGCGATCTCGTGCGCGCGGACCTGGCCCGAGAGCCCGTCCGAGCAGAGCACGAGCGTGTCGCCGCGCTTCACCTGCTGCGACGTGAGGTCCACCTTCACGATCGGCTCGGGGCCGAGCGCCTGCAGGATGATGTT
>CAZPJF010000448.1:0-2959 GCA_964586095.1 uncultured Gemmatimonas sp.
CCCGAGCGGGAACCCCAGCCCGGACGGATCGGTGGCCGGCGGTGCCCAGCAGATCACGACCATCTACGAGATCTACGACCGCAACCTCACGCCGCTCGACCTGAGCAACCTGACCCTGCTCGACACCGACACGTTCACCACCAACCAGGACCAGTCGAGCTTCCGCAACCAGTGGGTGCGGCTCTCCGGCACGCTGCAGCTGCCGGCCTCGTTCTTCGATGGGCGCCCGGTCGGGGAGATCATCTCGCGCGGCGGCGACCTGCAGCGCGGGCTCTCGTTCGTGACGAACGCGTTCCAGACGACCCTCGTGAACGGGTCGCAACTGCTGCTCCTGCCGCCGGTGCTCCTCGTGCTCGAGTGGCGCCTGGCGCTGCTCGTTCTGGTCCTCACGCCACTCACCGCGTTGGTGTCGCTGGCCGGTGGGCGCGTGATGCGCCGGTTGTCCCGCCAGGTGGCGGAGCGCTCTGCGGACAGCAACGCGGTCGTGATGGAGGTGGTGGGGAATGCGCGCGTGATCAAGTCGCTTGCCGCCGCCGGCGAGGTGACGGCGACGCTCCGCCGGCGCGCCGAGGAACTGCGCCGCACGCAGTCGCGCGCGGCCGGCTGGGGCGCGGTGCTGACGGTGGGCATGGGGCTCGTGCGCACGATCGCGATGGGGCTCATCACGCTCGTGGCGTGGCGCATGATCCTCTCGGGGCAGCTCTCGCTCGGTTCGTACCTCGCGTTCTCGATGTACCTCGGCTTCCTGTCTGCGCCGATGGATGGCCTCGTCGGCCTGACGGTGAGCCTGCAGGAGGCGGCGGTCTCGCTCTCCCGCTTCTTCGAGTACTATGACAAGCCCATCGAGGACGATGCGACCGTGACGCGGCCGCTCCCGCGCGAGGTCGCGGGCCGGATCACGTTCGAGGGGGTCGACTTCTCGTACGCGGGCGGGCCGCCGGTCCTGCGCCGCGTGGACCTGTCGCTCTCTGCCGGTGGGTTCCACGTCATCGTCGGCGCCAGCGGGGCCGGGAAGTCGTCGATCGTGCGGATGATGCTGCGGCTGTACGAGCCGACGGGGGGCCGCATCCTGCTCGATGGGGAGCCGATCACGTCGTATCCGCGAGAGTGGCTCCGTCGGCAGGTCGGCGTCGTCTGGCAGGAGAACGGCCTGTTCCGCGGCACGCTCCGGGACAACGTCCGGCTCGGCGCCGGCGCGGTGGACGACGCCCAGGTGCTCGAGGCGCTGCGACGCGCGCGACTCGATGAGCTCGTGAGCCGGCTGCGACACGGGCTGGACACCGAGATCGCGGAGTGGGGCAGTTCGCTCTCCGGCGGCGAGCGCCAGCGCCTGGCGATCGCGCGCGCCTTCGTGCGGTCGCCACGCATCCTCGTGCTCGACGAGGCGACGGCGAATCTCGATGCCACGACGGAGCAGGCGCTGCTGGAGGAACTGCGGCGCATGGCCGGGCTCACGATCGTGTTCGTGACGCACCGGCTGGCGTCCGTCCGCTTCGCCGACACCGTCCACCTGGTGCATGAGGGCACCGTGCGCGGTGGGGTGGGCCATCGACAGTTGCTGGAGTCCGACGTGGAGTACCGTCGCCTGTGGGCATCCGCCGGTGACGCCGGCGGTGAGCCGCGCAACGTCGTGGGAGGCCGGGCATGACGGCGGGAGTGGAGCCGATGCCCGTGGATGAGGATGGCGTGTCCGGGACCGAGGTCGACCGGCTCGTGGAGCGCGCCGGCTCGATCATCGTCGCACTGCTGGTGTCGCTGTTCATCGCCTCCGCCCTCGCCCTGACGCTGGTCGAGGTCGATTCGTTCGTCGCCGCGCCCGGCACCGTCGAGCCGGCCGGCCTGCGCACGATCCGGGCTCCCGCCGACGGGTTCCTGACGCACGTGCTCGCGAGGTCCGGGCAGGAGGTGAGCCCCGGCGAGGTGCTGGCTGTGTTCGACAGTACGCCGATCGTGCGACGGGAGCGCGAGGTGCGCCTGCGGCTCGCGGAACAGGAGGTCGCGCACCGGCGAGCGCTGCAGTCGCGACCGCTCGAGATGCAGGCCGCGCGGGAAGCGGAGCGGATCGCGGCGGCCCGGGTCGCGCGCGCGGTGACGCTCGCGCGTCGCCGGCTGGCGGAACAGGGATTCCCGTCCGAGGGCGACATCGACTCGCTGCTCGCCCTTCCACGCATCAACGTGGCGCTTGAGGAGGCGGCGGCCGACCTGCGCGTCGCGCGGTCGGAGGCGCAGGTGGCCCGGCTGCAGTCTGAGCGCGCCGCGGCCGACAGCCTCGCGCTCGATGCGACCGCCCTCAGCGTGGCGCGCAGCCGCGCGGAGCTCGCGGCGATCGCGGAGGACGAGGCGCGGCTCGTGCTGAGGGTGCCGACCGGCGGCATGGTATTCACGGACGAGCTCGAGGCGCTGCCGGGACGCTTCGTCCGGCAGGGGGAGGCGCTGATGCAGATCGGCTCGCCCGGCGAATGGCGCGTGTTCCTGCAGGTGGACGAGCGCAAAGTCCGCGAGGTGCAGCCGGGGCAGCGCGTGCGCCTCGAGCTCGCGTCCGACGACGCCAGCTCGCCGACCGACCGCATGGGGACGGTGATCGCGATCGCCGCCGATCCCGCGAACGCCGCGCTCGCCGCGCGCCCGCTGGTTGCGGTCCCGACCTACCGGGTGGAAGTCGAGGTGGACCGGGCCGCGTCAATGGAGTCGCTGTTCAAGCGCGGCCTGTCGGTTCGGGGGCGCATCGTCACGGGCCGGCAGCGCCTCGCGATGCGCCTGGTCGAACGCTTCCGTGGGCCCGATGCCTGAACGCGTCGGAGCAACGCCTGTGGTGGTCGCCGTCGTCGACAGCGGCTGGGATCGCCGGCGGGTTGACCAGCGCGTGCGACCGTCGCTCGCGGTGCGGCGACCGGCAGGCGGGCGTCCGCGCCTCGCTTCCACGGGCAGGTGGCCATCGTCACGGGCGGCGCCCAGGGCA
>CAZPJF010000449.1:0-2944 GCA_964586095.1 uncultured Gemmatimonas sp.
CCCTGGCTACGGTCCACGTGGTACTGGCGCCGATGAGTGCCCCGCGACGATGCGCCAGCCGACGGGTTCGTGCTGCAGCGTCAGGGATATCGCTCCGCCGAACCCGAACGGCTCGCCGGATGCGGCAACGAACTGTGTGGAGAAGAGGGCCGAGACGCCGACGAGGCCCGGAGCCATCGGCTGCACGCCGACCCCTGTGTACTGAGTCCGGATGCGCGTGCCGGGTGGCACACCTCGTAGCGCGTCGCGAATCGCAGCCGCGCTGGCGTACCGGATCTCGCCACTCTCGAGGAATCGGAAGTCAGCGCGAGCGGAGTACAACTGGCTCAGCGAGTCCCACTCAGCGGCTTCCGAGAGACGCGAGAACTCCGTCAGGAACGCACGGGCACTGTCCCCAAGGGCGCTCGCGTGGGCCTCAGTGAGCGGCTGGGGTGGGCGCGCACAGCCAGCAATGAGCAACAGCGTGAACAGGGCCATCAGTGAGGCACGCATGAATCGCTCCGCATTGCTAGTAGACACGCTCGCATCCGCATAACGTGTGCTTCTGCTGCGAGCGCTCCAATAAAAAGCGGTTGGGGAGCCGCGGCAGACCTTCACATAAGGTGAAGCCGTGGCTCCCCAACCGCTACCATAGCTGCGCTCGTCGGCAGCAAGCGGCGTTATGCGACTTGCAGGGGATGAATGTGCGCGATCTCGCGCTTGAGCCCCTTCGCCGCGTCCCACAGGTCGACGTTCCGCTGGAGATTGAGCCAGAACTCGGGGGACGTCCCAAAGAGCTTGCCCAGCCGCAACGCCATCTCGGGGCTGACCGCGCGCCGCTCGCGCAGGAGCTCGTTGACGGACTGCCGCGAGACGCCGAGGGCCTCGGCGAGCGCCGTGACCGACAGGTCGTACTCGGGCAAGAAGTCCTCGCGCAGGATCTCGCCGGGATGGATCGGGCGCCGCTCGAGCGGCTTGGTGTTCGCAATGCTCATGGGAGACTCGCGCTAGTGGTAGTCGCAGAACTCGACGTCGTACGCATCCCCGTCGGCGAACCGGAAGCAGATGCGCCACTGGTCGTTGACGGAGATCGAATGCTGGCCGGCGCGATCGCCCTTGAGCGCGTGCAGGCGATTGCCGGGCGGCACTTTGAGATCGGAGACCTGGGTCGCGGCGTTCACCGCGTCCAACTTGCGCAGGGCACGGCGGGCGACATCCGCGGGCACCCGCTTGGCCTTGCCGGTTCGGAATAGCTCTTCGGTAGTCCGGTCCGCGAAGGTCTTGATCACGGCAAAAATGTAACGCGTAACGTGACACGCGTCAATGCCGGCGGTGTTCGCATAACGTGAGCTTGTGCTGTTGACGCTCAAATAGGTTGCGGGAGCGCAGCGACCGCAATCCTTTGAGCGGCCAACAGCTCCAAGCATCGTTAGGACGCGCCCGCTCTGGTGCGCCGCTCGCCTCCCGCGCCGCCTGCTCGAATGCGCGTCCACATCGTGCCGAAGAACAGCACCACGCCGACCGTCTGAGTCACGCCGGCGGCCACGAGCAGGGCCCGCCAAGTGCTCGACGCCGTCGCGCCTAAGGCAATCTCTAACGCCACGCGCGCGGCGGTGCCGCCCGTAATCCCCCACCAGGCCACCGCGGCGAGTCCGGGCCGGAAGATGGAGTCGTCTGGGCGGGGCCGCGGAAACATCCAAAGCGCGACGCCGGTGATCATGAGCATCACGAACCCGACGAGCAGCGCGTGGGTGTGTGCGCTGCGCACGCGCGGCGGAAGCCAGCCCCCGAACTCACGAGCGTAGAGCATCCAGACGCCGAGGAGGAGCCCGATGCCAAGGAACGCGATCGCAGTCCGGAGGTAACGGCGCACCAGCGGGTTCATCGGAAGCTATCTCGGGTAGCTGACGCGGTCGACGGCGAGCGCTTTGCGGTCGGGGACATAGGTAACACGAGCGTCCGGCAACATGGGTAACACTCCTTCTAAACTGCATCGACCCCCCTCGTTCTGCGAGGCGGGCCGATGCCCTGGTTGGAGACGAACCCCATGGACCAACGCATGCAGTTTCTCGAGGACGTCCGGCTCGGCCGCCTCTCGATCACCGCGCTCTGCGCGCACCGCCAGATCAGCCGCAAGACCGGCTACAAGTGGATCGCCCGCGAGAAGGCGGAGGGGCGGCGCGGATTGGCAGACCGGAGCCGTGCACCGCTCCACTGCCCGCACAAGATGTCGGACGAGATGGCCACGCTGCTCTGCGAGTTCCGGATCAAGCACGACGACTGGGGCGCGCGGAAGCTCCTCAAGGTGCTGCAGGGCCGGCATCCGCGACGGCGCGACTGGCCCGCAGCGAGCACGGTGGCCGATCTCTTCTCGCGCGAAGGCCTCGCGCGTCGCCCGCGGCGCCGCCGACCACGGCCGGACCATCCCGGGGCGCCGGCAATCCACACCGCCGCGCCGAATGATCTCTGGACCGCTGACTTCAAGGGCGAGTTCCGCACGGGCGACGGGATCTACTGCTATCCGCTGACGATCGCGGACCTCCACGCGCGCTTCCTGCTCGATTGCCACGGCCGCTACTCGACCAAGACCGTCACGGCATGGCCCGTGTTCGAGGCGGCCTTTCGGGAGTACGGCCTGCCGCGCGCGATGCGCACGGACAACGGCCCACCCTTCGCGACGACGAGCATCCACGGCCTCTCGAAGCTGAGCGTGTGGTGGATGCGGCTCGGCATCCAGCATCAGCGCATCACCCCGGGGATGCCGAGCGAGAACGGAGCGCACGAGCGGATGCATCGCTCGCTCAAACGCCGCGCGATCCGGCCGGCGCGCGCGACGATGGCGGCGCAGCAGCGCGCCTTCAATGCGTTCCGGGCGGAGTACAACGACGAGCGTCCGCACGAATCGCTGGCCATGGAGACCCCGGCGTCGCAGTACACGCACTCACCGCGCTCGTATCCTGCGCGC
>CAZPJF010000450.1:0-2944 GCA_964586095.1 uncultured Gemmatimonas sp.
AGTGCGTCTCCTCGGCGAGGTTGCCGTACCAGATGATCACGAACTGCGAGAAGGTGAGGTAGCCCCAGAACGCGGTGAACGCGAAGCAGAGCTTGCCGATGTCGTGGTAGTGCTTCTCGGTGATCAGCTCGGGGAGCTCCGGGAACTGGCCCTTCCACCAGCGCAGGAGGACGGCCCAGACCATGAGCGCGACGAGCCAGCCGCCCATGAACACCTGCCAGCCGTACATCGTGCTGAAGAAGTGGAAGTCGAGCGACATCGAGTGGTCCCAGGCGAGGATGCACCACCCGAAGCCGAACACGAGCGCCATGACCACCGCGATCCTGCCCTGCAGCGAGTGCGTGGAGTGCAGCTCGCGCCGCTCCTCGCCGAAGCCGGCCCGCATCCGCGCGCGGAGCCCGGCGGCCCACGACGCGCCGTGCTCGGGCGTGATGCCCACGTCGAGCCGGACCGAGGTGTAGACGTACCAGAGCTGCAGCACGAGCAGCGCGCCGAAGACCACGATCGAGCGGGCCCAGAAGAAGCCGTGCGCGAACCAGGTCTCCTTCTCGGGGATGAGCTCGCCCGTGCCGACGAGGTCCCACCACGGGTAGATGTGGCCGCGGCCGCCGAAGATGATCACCAGCAGGCCGATCGCCGCGAACGGCAGGAAGGCCGCGTACCCCTCGAGGAAGCGGACCACGCCGCGCGACCAGCGCGCGGTGGTGATGCGCTGCACGGCCGAGAACATGACGGCCGCCGAGGCGATGGTGGTGAAGAAGAGCCAGTTGACGAGGAACGCCTGCCACGCGCGCGCCTCGCCGGTGGCGGCGCCGACGGCGAAGAGGAGCATGCCGAGGACGCCGACGACGAGGCCGCCGCGCTTGGCGAGCGCCGGCATCCGCTTCGACTGCAGGACCGCGACGAACTGGTCGCGCGGCGGCGAGTAGTGGTGCTGGCCGCTCATTCGTGGCCTCCGTTGTGACCGGCGTCGGCCTTCGCCGCCGCCGGCTTCTCCGCCTTCGGGGTGATGCCCGCCGTGCTCGGCTTCAGGTAGGCGGCCGGGACGGTCGGGCCGACCTTGGTGAAGCCGGGGAGCTTGGTGCCGGTCTCGCCGGGGAAGCCGACCGGGCCCGTCGCGACGGGGTAGCGGCCCTGGAGGCCGCGCAGGTAGTTGACGACGTCCCAGCGCATCTCCTCGGGGATCCGGTTCTGCGGCGGCATCAGGCCGCGGCCGTTCCGGAGCATGCCGAAGAGGTAGCCGTCGGTGCGGGCCTGGGTGGCCGGCGTGATGATCGACGGCACGAACGCGACGCCGGAGACGGCCGCGACGGTGCCCTTCCCGTCGCCGAGGTCGCCATGGCAGACCGCGCAGTTGATCTGGTAGAGCTTCCGCCCGTTCTCGAGGGAACGGGCGTCGGCCGCCACCGGGTTCTGCACGCCCGAGAGCGAGTCGACCGTCGCGACGCTGGCGGCGTACGACACCTGCCACGCCGCCACCGCCAGCCCGGTCGTCGGCACCGACCCCTGCGGGTTGCCCCGGAACGGGATGGTGTCGCCGGCGAGCGAGTCGCTGGCGAACTTCTGCCAGGTCCCCACCGACGGCTGCTGCTTCATGTCGGTCAGCCAGAGGTCGCCGTCGCACGCCGAGACGGCGAGCGCGAGGGCGAGCGCGGCCGCGCCGCGCCGCACGTCGTTAGCGCTCACCGCGCACCTCCACCGCACCGGCCTTCTTCAAGATGGCCTCCGCCTCGGCGAGCTTCTCCGGCGCGCACTCGCACCAGACGCCGTAGCTCCCGTTGCTGAACCGGGGGTCGTACCCGACGGTCATCGTCAGGCGCGGGATCCCCGCCAGGTACATCATGCCGAACACGGTCGAGAGCGCCCCGACCATGACCATCACCTCGAAGCCGAACACCGTGTACGGGATCCAGGTCGCGATCGCCTTGCCGCCGACCACGAGGGGCCAGTACTCCGAGCCCCAGATCGCGATCCAGTAGCCGAAGCAGACGCCGCAGAGGGCGCCGATCAGCGTGAACCGGCGGACGGGCGAGGTCGGCGGGTCGACCGCGTGCTCGAGCTCGTGCCGCGGGGTCGGCGAGAACACGGTGATGTCGCCCACCTTCCGGTGCTTGAGCTCCTCGATCGCCTCCACGGTGCTGTCGAGCTCCCGGAAGACGCCCAGCATGCCGCGCATCATCTCAGTGCCCCCCGTGGCCGTGGTGGCCGTGCGTGTGCTTCATCCTGGGCGGGATGATCTCCTTGATCTCCGCGAGCGCCATCACCGGCAGCTGCTTCACGAAGAGCAGGAACCACATGAAGAACCAGCCGAAGGAGCCGATCAGGAGGCCGTAGTCCACCCACGTCGGCACGTAGCTCGACCACTGCCAGGGCTCCACGTCGTGCGAGAGCGACGGCACCACGATCACGAACCGCTCGAACCACATCCCGATGTTGATGAAGATCGAGAGGATCCAGAGCCAGACCGGGTTGCGCCGGAGCTTCTGCGAGAAGAGCGAGAGCGGGAGGATCATGTTGCACGTGAGCATGATCCACGCGGCCCACCACCACTGGCCGAAGACGCGGTTCCAGAAGTAGTCCTGCTCGTACTTCACGCCGCCGTACCAGGCGATGAAGAACTCGATCAGGTAGGCCAGGCCGACGACGAGCGACGTGAAGAGCACCATCTTCGCCGAGGCGTCGAGGTGGTTCAGCGTGACGTAGTGGCTGAGGCCGAACCAGCGGCGCATCGGGATGATGATCGTCCACACCATCGCGAAGCCGGAGAAGATCGCGCCGGCCACGAAGTAGGGCGGGAAGATCGTCGTGTGCCACCCCGGCACGATGCCCATCGCGAAGTCGAACGACACCACCGAGTGCACCGAGAGCACGAGGGGCGTCGAGAAGGCCGCGAGGAACAGGTAGGCGCGGGCGAAGTGCCGCCATTCGCGCTCGGTGTTGCGCC
>CAZPJF010000451.1:0-2922 GCA_964586095.1 uncultured Gemmatimonas sp.
GCTTGCCCGGCATGAACTCCAGCGCGCCGTGCGTGCCGAAGTGCAGCACCGCGTGGGCGGCGAGGTCCTCGCGGAGCCAGCGGTAGAACGCCGAGAAGGCGTGCGTCGGCGCGAAGTTCCCCTCGAAGAGGAGCCGCATGGGATCCCCCTCCCAGCCGAACGCGGGCTGCACGCCGACGAAGACGTTGCCGAAGCGCTCCCCCAACACGAAGAGCTCGCGCCCGTTGGTGAGCTGCTTCCCCGGCGCGGCGCCCCAGGTGCGCTCGATCTCCTTCAGGTGCCGCTCCCGCCGCACATGGTCGTCGGTCGGGATGCGGGCATGCACGTTGGCCGGTGCGCCGTACCGCGCCGCATTCCCCTGCGTGACCGCCTCACGCAGCGCATCGGGCGATGCCGGCAGTGCGACATCGTACCCCTCGCGCCGCATTGCCGCGAGCACATTGAAGAGCGACTCGAAGACCGCGAGGTACGCCGCGCTCCCGGTGTTCCCCGCGTTCGGCGGGAAGTTGAAGAGCACGATGGCGGCGCGCCGCTCGTGCCGCGGCGTGTGCCGCAGGCGGACGAGGCGCGCGACGCGGTCGGCCACCAACGCGACACGCCCTTCGATCGGGACGCTCGGCGCCGCGGCCGCGGACGCGGCACCGGCCACCGTCGCTGACGTCGCCTTGCCCGCGAAGACCATCGGTCCCGTGGCGCCGTCGAGCTCGGGGATCGCCACCTGCAGCGTCGCCTGCAGCGCGTTGAGGCCGCGCGGGTCGCGCTCCCACTCCTCCACCGACTGGAACTCGAGTTGCTGGAGCGAGAGATACGGCACGTCGAGCGAGGCGAGGACCGCCTGCGCGGCCTCCGCGTCGTTGTACGCCGGACCGCCCACGAGGGAGAAGCCGGTGAGCGAGACGAGGCAGTCGATGGTGGCGCGGTCGATCCCGCGCACCTGCGCCTTCTGGTCGAGGCAGTAGCGCGTGAGTGCGGCGCGCGCGTCGAGCCCCGAGGCGAAGACCGGCACCACCGAGAGCCCGCGCGCCTCGAGCGCGCGGATCATGGCGTCGTAGTGCGCCACGTTCCCCGCCAGCAGGTACGAGCGCCCGAGGAGCAGGGCCACCCGCCCGCGCTCGCCGCGTGCCGGGAGGTCCTCCAGCCGTTCGGTGAGGCCGAGGCCGGGCAGGTCGGGATGGTAGCACCCCACCTCGGGATACTGCTCGGGGTCGGCCGCGGTGAGGGTGCCTCGCAGCGCCGCGCGCGGGCCCGCCGCGTAGCGCGTGACGAGCATCCGCACGAGGTTCGCGAGGTTCCGTTCCGAGCCGGCGAGCCAGTACTGCATCACCAGCAGCCAGGCCCGGAGGTCCTGCGCGGTGCCCGGGATGAAGCGCAGCAGCTTGGGCAGCTGCCTGAGCCCGCTGAGCTGCCGCTCGCCCGCCGACTTCCCGTCGTCGCGCGCGCCGCGGAGCTTCTTCAGCAGCGCGACCGGCGACCAGGGCGACGGGGCCTTCCCCTCGTCCGCCATCGCGAAGCGCCCGAGGCGCGTGAGCCGCATCACCTCGGTCACGCAGAGCGCGGCGGCGAACGCGTCGCACGCCGGTGCCCGGGCGGCGAGCGCCTCGCGCACGGGCCCGGCCGACTCCTCGGTGAAGAGCTGCGTCGCGATCAGCACGTCGGCCTGCGCGATGTCGTCGCGCGCGCGCGCGACCGCCGCCTCGTCCGACATGTACTCGCTCGCGATGTGCAGCCGCAGGTCGAGCCCCGGCACGTCGCGCACGAGCGCCGCGCGCGCGGCGGCGAACGCCCCGGCGACGTGCGCGTCGAGGGTGACGATCACGACCCGCACCGGGACCGCGGCGGCGGCGCGCCTACTTGCCATAGTGCGCCTTGGCCTCGTAGAGCGTCTCGACGGTGATGACCGGCAGGCCGCGCTCGGCGGCGAACCGCTCCGTGTTCAGGCGCGCCTTCTTGCGGACGAAGAAGGGGATCTTCTTGAGTTCCCGCTCGCCGTCGGCGGACCAGCGCGGTGCCGTGTCGACGACCGGCTCCGCGACCGCGACCGCACCTCCCACCGCCGGGCGCCCCTCCGGCTGGGGGACCGCGCCGGCCACCCGCTGCCCGAGGTGGCTCGAACCCGCCCCGTCGGCGAACTCGAAGTCCTCGCGGAACATCGTGAGCAGGTGCTCCTCGAGCCCCATCATGAGCGGGTGCACCCAGGTGTCGAAGATCACGTTCGCGCCTTCCCACCCCATCTGCGGACTGTGCCGCGCGGGCACGTCCTGCACATGGAACGGTGCGGAGATCACCGCGCAGGGGATGTGCAGGCGCTTGGCGATGTGCCGCTCCATCTGCGTGCCGAGCACGAGCTCCGGCGCGGCCGCGGCGATCGCCGTCTCCACCTCGAGGTAGTCGTCGGCGATGAGCGCCTCGAGGCCGTGCTGCCGTGCGGTCTCGCGCACCTCGCGCGCCATCTCGCGCGAGTAGGTGCCGATCCCCACCACCGTGAAGCCCAGCTCGTCGCGCGCGATCCGCGCCGCGGCCGTGACATGCGTCCCGTCGCCGAAGATGAAGACGCGCTTCCCCGTGAGGTACGTGGAGTCGACCGAGCGCGAGTACCAGGGCAGCCGCGCCTCGCGCGCCTCGAGCGCCTCGGTCACGTCGACGCCGGCGACGCGGCCGACCTCCTCGAGGAACTCGCGCGTCGCACCGACGCCGATCGGCACCGTGCGCACCATCGGCATGCCATGCACGCGCTGCAGCCACGAGGCCGTGGTCAGCGCGGTCTCGGGATACAGCACGACGTTGAAGTCCGCCTCGGGGAGCGTGGCGAGCTGCGCCGGGGTCGCCCCGAGCGGCGCGACCACGTGGACGTCGATGCCGATCGACGCGAGGAGCGCCCGGACCTCCCGCACGTCGTCGCGGCAGCGGAAGCCGAGGGCCGTC
>CAZPJF010000452.1:0-2914 GCA_964586095.1 uncultured Gemmatimonas sp.
TCTCGCCGTTGGCGCCGAGCCGGACGATGTAGCCGTTGTCGTCCTTCTGCGGCGGCTTGCCGTTGATGTTGGAGACGTACCAGACGCCGCGGGTGGCGTCCCAGAGGACGGATTCGGGGGTGGAGAGGCCGGTGCTGGCGACGAAGCGCGGGGCGTTCGGGTCGGGTGCCACCGCGGCGGAGTCGGCGGGGGCGGAGTCGGGCTTGGCGCAGGCGGCCAGGGCGAACGCGGCGGCGGCGAGGAGCGTAGTGGGGCGCATGGGGGCGCGATGAATGAAGAAGGATGAAGGATGGAAGTCGTCGGCCGTCGATTCCGGATGCGGAGTCCCACATCTCACGGCTCGGAGCGGCATCTCGAATCTACGCCCTCAACGCCCGCGCCTGCGCCCCCGTGCCCTTGCGCATCCCGCCCGTCCGTTCCAACGTCGCACCCGGCAGTCCCCCACCCCTGAGGAGGTCGTCCCAGTGCCAGCCCGTTCCCTCGTGCGTCGCGCGGTCGTCGCGGCCACGTTCGTCCTCTGGCCCGCTGCGCTCGCCGCGCAGACGGTGCAGCCCACCGCCCTCAACGGCCTCCGCTGGCGCGAGCTCGGGCCGGCGCGCGGCGGGCGCTCGGTCGCCGTTGCCGGGTCGACCAACCGCCCCATGGAGTACTGGATGGGCACGACCGGCGGCGGCGTGTGGAAGACGACCGACGGCGGCGCCAACTGGCAGCCCGTCACCGACCGGCACTTCGGCGGGACGATCGGCGCGATCGGCGTGGCCGAGTCGAACCCCGACATCGTGTATGTGGGCGGCGGCGAGACGCACATCCGCGGCAACACGTCGCACGGCGACGGGCTCTGGAAGACCACCGACGCCGGCCGCACCTGGACGCTGATGGGGCTCAAGGAGACGCGCCACATCTCGCGCGTGCGCGTGCACCCGACCAACCCCGACATCGTCTACGTGAGCGCGCTCGGCCACGCCTTCGGCAACAACCCGGAGCGCGGGGTCTTCAAGACGACCGACGGCGGCAAGAGCTGGAGCCGGATCCTCTTCCGCAACGATTCCACGGGCGTCTCGGACCTGATCATGGACCCGAACGACCCGAACACGCTCTACGCCGCGTTCTGGCACGCGTACCGCCGGCCGTGGATGCTCAACTCGGGCGGGCCCGGCGGCGGCCTGATGAAGACGACCGACGGCGGCGCGACCTGGCGCGAGCTCACCGCGAATCCCGGGCTCCCGCGCGGCGTGTGGGGCAAGGTCGGCATCGCGGTCTCGCCGGCCAACTCGCGCCGCGTGTGGGCGATCATCGAGAACGACTCGGGCGGCGTCTACCGCTCCGACGACGCGGGCGAGACGTGGAAGTGGCTCAACAAGGACCGCTCGCTCCGACAGCGCGCCTGGTACTACTCCAAGATCTACGCCGACCCCAAGGACACGAACGTCGTGTACGGGCTGAACGTGAGCTTCTTCAGGAGCACCGACGGCGGCACGACCTTCCGGCAGACGATCCAGGTGCCGCACGGCGACAACCACGACATGTGGATCGCGCCCAACGACCCGATGCGGATGGTGCAGGGGAACGACGGCGGCGCCAACGTGAGCTTCAACGGCGGCCAGACCTGGACCGAGCAGGACTTCGCGACGGCGCAGATGTACCACGTCTCCACGTCGAACCACTTCCCGTACTGGGTGTGCGGCGCGCAGCAGGACAACTCGACGCTCTGCGGCCCGAGCCGGAAGGAGGGGAGCATCGCGCGCGCCGACTGGCAGGACGCGGGCGGCGGCGAGTCGGGGTACGTGACGCCCCACCCCACCGAGCCCGACATCGTGTACGCCGGCAGCTACTCGGGCTACCTCACGCGCAAGGACATGCGCACGGGCCTCGAGCGGAACATCAACGCCTGGCCGATGAACCCGATGGGCCACTCGTCGGAGGACATCAAGTTCAAGTTCCAGTGGACCTTCCCGATCGTCGTCTCGATGCACGATCCCAAGGTCCTCTACGTGGGCGGCAGCCACCTCTTCCGCTCGATGAACGAGGGGCAGTCGTTCGACATCATCTCGCCCGCGCTCGCGCGCAACGACCCGAAGACGCTCGGCCCCTCGGGCGGCCCGATCACCAAGGACCAGACGGGCGTCGAGACCTACGGCACGATCTTCACCTTCGCCGAGTCGCACCAGTCGGCGGACGTGCTCTGGGTGGGGACCGACGACGGCTACGTGCAGCTCTCGCGCGACCGCGGCAAGACGTGGCGGAACGTGACGCCGCCCGGGATCGGCGACTTCGCGCGCATCTCGATCGTCGAGGCGGGGCACTTCGCCGAGGGCACGGCGTACGTGGCGGCCAACCGCTTCCAGCTCGACGACTTCTCGCCGTCACTCTGGAAGACGACCGACTACGGCGCCACCTGGACGAGGATCGTGAACGGGATCGCGGCGGACGAGTTCACGCGCGTGATCCGCGAGGACCCGGTGCGGCGCGGGCTGCTCTACGCCGGCACCGAGCGCGGCGTGTGGGTGAGCTTCGACGACGGCGCGAACTGGCAGCGGCTGCAGCGCAACCTGCCGCCGGTGCCGGTGCATGATCTCGTCGTGAAGGAAGGCGACCTCGTGGCCGGCACGCACGGGCGCTCGTTCTGGGTGCTCGACGACCTCTCGGCGCTGCGGCAGATGACGCCGGCGCTGCTCGCCAAGGCGGCGCACCTGTTCGCGCCGCGCGATGCGTACCGGATCGAGTGGGGCGGCGGGGGCTTCGGCGGCGGCGGTGGTGGCGCGGCGGCAGCTGCGGCGTCGCGGCCGGGCCAGAACCCGCCGAGCGGGGTGGTGGTCTACTACCATCTCGCGCAGGCGAACCAGAAGGTGAAGCTCGAGTTCCTGGCGCCCGACGGCAGCGTGATCAAGTCGTACGTGTCGCAGGACAGATCGGA
>CAZPJF010000453.1:0-2905 GCA_964586095.1 uncultured Gemmatimonas sp.
TGCTCATCGACGCCGTCCGCGCCCGCGCGACGATCGGCGAGATCGCCGACGTGTTCCGCGCGGTGTGGGGCGAGTACCGCCCAGGGTGAGCCCGCGCGCCGCGCGGCGCCCCGATTGAACTCCGCCGGTCCCGCGTCGATGCTTCGGGGCCATGTACGCCACCTGCATCCACTGCCACGCCCCGCTCGGCGCCAATGAGGCGCTGGAGCGGTTCCCCGTGGGCCGTCGGCTCGCGATCGACCCGGCGCAGGGCCGGCTCTGGGTGGTCTGCCGCCTCTGCGGCCAGTGGAACCTCGCGCCGGTGCAGGAGCGCTGGGAGGCCATCGAGGAGGGGGAGCGGGCCTTCCGCGACGCGCGGCTGCGGGCGTCGACCGACAACATCGGCCTCGCGCGCCTGCGCGACGGCACCGAGCTGATCCGCGTGGGCGCGCCGCTGCGGCCGGAGTTCGCGGCGTGGCGATACGGGGAGCGGTTCCGGTCGCGTTGGAGGGTGCGCGGCCCGGTCGCGGCGGTCGCGGGGGGTGCCGCGTGGCTCACCAAGGGATGGGCCGGGTACTTCGTCTTCCAGCTGGCCGCCGTGCCGGTGCTCGCGGCCGGCGCGCTCTCGATCGCCGCGTCGGTCGTGCACATGCGCCGTCGCGTGCTGCAGCTCGAACTGCCCGACGGCGCGACCGTGGCGCTCACGCAGGCCCACGTGGAGGCCACGCGGTGCGTGCGGCAGCCCGATGCGCCGGGCGGCTGGGAACTGCGCGTCCGCCACGCCCCGCTCGACGGCAGCCGCCGCACCTTCTCGGTGCACGATCCCGAGGCCGTCGTGCGGGGCCCCGACGCGCTGCGCGCCGCCGCGCGGCTCCTGCCGCGCGTGAACCGGGTCGGCGGCCCGCGGCGCACCGTCGAGCGCGCGGTCCATGTCCTCGAGGCCGCGGGCTCCACCGATGCCGTCTTCCGCATGGCCGCCTCGCACGACCCCGAGAGCCGCGGGGGGCGCGCGCGCTTCGGGGAGTTCGACGACAACGGCTTCCTGAACGACGAGCTCGCCTCCGCGTTCGTGAAGGCAGGGGCGGAGATCCGCCTCGCGGCGGAGATGGCCGCCCACGAGGAGGAGGAGCGCGTCGCGCTGGCCGGCGAGCTCGACGACCTCGAGGCGCGGTGGCGCGAGGCCGAGGAGGTCGCGCGCATCGCCGACGACCTGCTGCTCTCCCCCGCGGTGCTCGAACGCCTCGAACGCCTGCGCATCCGCTGACCCCATGTACTCGACCTGCACCTTCTGCCACGCCACGCTCGGCCGCAACGAGGCGCTCGAGGCCTTCCCGGTCGGCCGCCGCCTCGCGTTCGACCAGGCGCGGGGGAGGCTCTGGGTGATCTGTCCCGCGTGCCGCCAGTGGAACCTCTCTCCGCTGGAGGAGCGCTGGGAGGCCATCGAGGCAGGGGAGCGCGCGTACCGCGACGCGCGGCAGCGCGTCGCGACCGGCGAGATCGGCTTGGCGCGGCTCGGTGACGGCACCGAGCTGATCCGCATCGGCGAGCCGCTGCGTCCCGAGTTCGCAGCCTGGCGCTACGGCGAGCGCTTCCAGCGGCGCTGGCGCAGGACGTTCGGCTGGGGCGCAGCGGGTCTCGCGGCGTTCGCCGGGTACGCGCTCGCGGGCCCCGCGCTCGGCATCGCGGCCGGTACGTTCTCGACGCTGCCCGCCAACCTGTACTCGCTCCTGCGCGGGATCCACGACGACAGGAAGGTCGTGCTGCGCCACGTGGATGCCGCGGGGCCGTTCATCGTCGCGCGGGCCTTCGCCGGCGGTTCGCGGATCGTCCGCGACCCGGAGTCCGCATCCGGCTGGGGGCTCCGCGTGCTGGGGCGCAGCTGCGATGTCGCCCCCGGGCGCCTCGCGCCGTCGTCGAAGGTCGGCATGTTCGGGAGTCCGAGCGACGTCCCCCGCGACATCCGCGGCCCCGAGGCGCTCCCCGCGCTCCGCCAGCTGCTGCCGATCGTGAATGCGAGCGGCGGGCGCGCGGCGACGGTGCAGGACGCCGTGCGGCACATCGAACGGCTCGGCGCGCCGGAACGCGTCTTCGTCGACGGCCTCAAGCGTTCGAGCAGCGGCACCGGTGATGCGAGCTGGCAGTTCGGCGAACTGCCGCGCGAGATGCGCCTCGCGCTCGAGATGGCGGCACACGAGGAGACCGAGCGCCGCGCGCTCGAGGGGGAGCTCGGGGCCCTGGAGCAGGCGTGGCGCGAGGCCGAGGAGGTCGCCGCGATCGCGGATGAGCTCACGCTGCCGGAGTCGGTGATCGCGCACCTGCGGCGGCTGGGGCGCGGCTCCTGAACGGTCGCCGCCTTGAAGGGTGTTCGCCGGCCGTCTAACTTTCGCAGGCTCAACCATTTGCGCCTGCCCAACCGATGCCGACCTACGAGTACCGCTGCCCCGAGGGGCACGACTTCGAGCAGTTCACCCTGAAGATCAGCGCCGCGGCCACTGAGCTGCCGTGCCCGACCTGCGGCAAGGTCGCGCCGCGCCGCATGTCGGCGGGGGGCGGGCTGCTCTTCAAGGGCTCGGGCTTCTACATCACCGACTACGGCAAGGACGGCAAGAAGGACCAGCGCGCGGCCTCCAAGCCGTCCGACAGCGCAAGCTCGTCTGCCAAGAGCGAAGGGAAGTCGTCGGGTGGGAGCGATGGGAGCAGCGGATCGAGCAGCGCCGGGAGTTCCGGCGGCGCGAGCGGTTCCAGCGGATCGTCGTCCCCCT
Source organism: uncultured Gemmatimonas sp. (assembly GCA_964586095.1). Lineage (GTDB taxonomy): Bacteria > Gemmatimonadota > Gemmatimonadetes > Gemmatimonadales > Gemmatimonadaceae > Pseudogemmatithrix. Next base: position 2,742 of record CAZPJF010000453.1, read on the forward strand.
CATCGTCGGCGCCGGCCAAGCCGAGCAGCGGCGAATGACCCCCGAACAGATTCTGCGCGACGCGCTGCGCGACGCCGCGCTCGCCCTTGGCGCCCCTGACGACTTCCAGCCGCAACTCGAACGCCCGCGCGATCCCTCGTTTGGCGATTGGGCCAGCAACGCGG
>CAZPJF010000454.1:0-2902 GCA_964586095.1 uncultured Gemmatimonas sp.
TCAGCAAGTTCATCAACGTCCTGATGTACCAGGGCAAGAAGTCCACCGCCGAGCGAATCTTCTACGGCGCGATGGACATCGTCGAGGCCAAGGCCGCGCAGCCGGGCGTGAACGTCTTCAAGCAGGCGCTCACCAACCTCAAGCCGGTCGTCGAGGTCAAGAGCCGCCGCGTCGGCGGTGCGACGTACCAGGTGCCGGTCGAGGTGCGGCCGGAGCGCCGGACCGCGCTCGCCATGCGCTGGCTGATCAGCTACTCGCGCGACCGCAACGAGAAGTCGATGGCGGAGAAGCTCGCCGCCGAGACGCTCGCCGCGGCCAAGGGCGAGGGCAACGCGATCAAGAAGCGCGAGGACACGCACAAGATGGCCGAGGCCAACAAGGCGTTCGCGCACTATCGCTGGTAGACGGCGGAACGCGCAGGAACGGCAGCGGGATCGAACGGGGGGGCGGCCACGGGCCGCCCCCCCGTTCGCGTCAGGTGATCCACGGTCCGCGCCCGTCATCGCACAGCGCCGCGGGGGCGCATAATTATCCGGAGACCCGCGTCCCCAGGAGGTGTTCGATGCCCGACATCCTGCTCGACCTCGCCATCGCAGGGGACCGCGGGAAGGTGTTCGACGCCGTCGCGACACCCGAGGGGCTCGAGAAGTGGTGGACCCGGCGATCGAATGGCGAACCGGCGGTCGGGGCCGTCTGGGAGCTCTTCTTCGAGGAGGGCTTCGACTGGCGGGCGCGCGTCGTGCACCTCGACGCCGGACGCTCGATCGAGTGGGAGCTGACCAAGGCCGACCCGGACTGGACGGGCACGCGCGTCCGCGTCGAGCTCGAGGATCACCCGGGCGGCCTGGTCTGGGTGCGCTTCTCGCACGCCGGGTGGCGCGAGGCCCGCGAGCACTTCCGCATCTCTTCCTACTGCTGGGCCATGTACCTGCGGCTGCTCAAGCGCTGGGTCCAGCGGGGGGAGTCGGTGCCGTACGACCGGCGGCTCGAGATCTAGGGCGTCGCGGCGGGCCGCGCGCGGCGTGCCGCCACCCGCCGGCGGACTGGCGTGGCTCAGCGGATCACGTCCACCCGGTCCGCCTCGTTCGCCACGTAGGCGCGCGTGCCGTCCGACCGGAACGCGATGCGCCGGGGTTGGCCGCCCACGTCGAGGATGGTCCGCACGTCGCCGGTGTGCGCGTTGACGATCGCGAGCGCGCCGGTCAGTGGCGAGCTGACGAGCAGCGTGGCGCCGTTCGGCGAGAGCGCCATCCCGAAGGGCAGGATCGGGATCGGCCCGTCGAACACGATGCTGTCGCGGGTCGCGAGCGTCTGCCCATGAAGGACCATCACGCGCCCCGAACCCTCCGACGCCACGAAGAGGCGGTCGCCGTCCGGCGCGAAGACGACCTCCTGCGCGTTCATGCCGAGGTTCCGGCCCTCGACCACGTCCAACGTCGCCGGGTCGAGCAGCGTGATGTTCCCGCCGCTCGACGAGACGGCGATCACCCCGTCGCGCCGGCGGGCGATCCCCTGCAGGGCGCCCGAGAGCTGCACCGAGTCGACCTTGTCGCCGGTCGCGACGTCCACGGCGAACACGCGGCCGTTGGTGGTGGTCACGAAGACGCGGCCCCCCGACCGGGAGAGCGCCAGGCGGTACGCGTTCGAGCCGATGGCGGTGAAGTCGGTCTGGTCCCCCGTCCGCGCGTCGAGGAAGTGCAGGTCCCCGTCGATGAAGGTGCTGACGATCGCAGTCGCACCATTCGGGGTGAGGACGACGTCGCCGGGATCGGTCCCCACGCTCGTCGAGTCGCGCGGCCCGGCGTCGTGGGGGGCGAGGCGGGTGATCCGGCCGGCGTCCTGCTGGGTGACGAAGATCGCGCCGTTCCGCGCGACGCGGATGCCGAACGGGCGTCCGGGGATCGCCTCGAAGGGCGCGTCGAGGACGCCCTGCAGCTGCTGCGGCGCCGGGCCCGTCGGCGACTGGCAGGCGAGCAGCAGGACGGGGGAGCCCAGGAGCGTGACGAGCGCGAGCCGGCGCGTGCGTGGCATTGGGGGGAGGCGGGTAGAGGGAGGGGAACGGCGCGGTGGAAGCTACCTCCGCGGGACCGCGTCCGGTCACCGTCGCGGCGACGACGGCCCCCCGGGTGCGACCGAGTAACTGCCCGTCCGGTCGCCACTTGGGGCTCCCGCGAGGGTGTACCGGGCCCATTGACAGCGGGCTGATCCCGACTAGCTTTGGAGGGCTACGGCGAGCGGGACGTCCCCGCCCGTGCGTGGTGGCAGTGACGAGGACTTCGGTCCTCCCGGGGAGCTGCGCCCCGGCAAGATGGGCCCGCCAACGTCGGTTGGAGTGACGCGCGGGGGGAGTGGACAGCCCGACCGATCCCGCCGGAGCGATCCGGCGCCGAGGTTCCCGAAAAGCCCGCAGGACAATTCGACGTCGGGTGGTGTCGTTGGCGGACAGCTGACACCCGATGCGCCGAGGGTCCCCGGTCGCGCTCCAGTGGCGACCGTACCCGGCGAGTGCGGATGGATACCGGTCCCCCGGATGCTCGATGGGGGGGATGCCCGGTCCAGCCGCGTTTTTGTTGGGATGCACGCCGGTGCCCCGCGGCACCGCACTCCGATCTCACCGCAGCACACTGAGCGATATCGACGATGCCTCGCACGACCGATCTCAAGTACTACCGGAACATCGGCATCATGGCGCACATCGATGCCGGGAAGACCACGACGACCGAGCGCATCCTCTATTACACGGGGAAGTCGCACAAGATCGGCGAGGTCCATGACGGCGCGGCCACGATGGACTGGATGGAGCAGGAGCAGGAGCGCGGCATCACGATCACGTCGGCCGCGACGACCTGCTTCTGGATGCGCCACGGCCAGTCGGACAAGAAGGGCGAGGGGCCGGAGTACC
>CAZPJF010000455.1:0-2901 GCA_964586095.1 uncultured Gemmatimonas sp.
CTCGTGCTCCTCGTCGACGATGATCGCACCCAGGTCGGGGAGGGGCGCGAACACCGCGGAGCGCGCCCCGACGGCGATGCGCTTGTCGCCGCGGCGGAGGGCGCGCCAGGCGTCGAGCCGCTCGCCATCGGAGAGGCCGGAGTGGAGCACCGCGACCTGGTCGCCGAAGACGGCGCGGAAGCGGTCGACGGCCTGCGGCGTGAGCGAGATCTCGGGGACGAGCACGATGGCGCTCCGCCCCTCGCGCCGCACGACCTGCTCGAGGACCTGGAGGTAGACCAGCGTCTTGCCGCTGCCGGTGATGCCGTGCAGCAGGAACGCGGCCCCCGGCGCGCCGGCGAGGATGGCGTCGATGGCGGCGCGCTGGGACTCGGTCGGCGTGACGGGGGGCGCCGCGCCGGGCGCGCGCGACGCGAACGGGTCCCGGTGGCGCCCCTCGCGCACGGTGCGGGCGAGGCCGCGCTTCACCAGCCCCTCCACGACGCTCGCGCTGCAGCCGAGGCGCTCGAGCAGCAGCGCGACGGGGGCGCGGCCGCCGAGCTGCTCGAGCAGCTCGTAGAGCTGCCGCTGCTGCGGCGCGCGCGTGAAGGCCGCATCGCGCTCGAGGAGGGTGGGCAGTTCGCGCGCGAGCTCGAGGAGCCGCTCGCTGCGCCCCTCGGGTGCGGGACGCGCGGCGACACCGAGCGCGGCGGGGAGCACGGCGCGGCAGACGAGCCCGAGCGGCACCACGTGATAGTCGGCGATCCAGCGGCAGACCTTGAGCAGGTCCGGCGTGAGCGCCGGCTCGGCGTCGGGGACGTCGAGGATCCCCTTGGCGGGCTTGCCGCCCAGGGCGGCGCCGTCGGACTCGCCCACGCAGAGCCCGATCGCGCGCTGGTTGCGCACCGGCACCACCACGCGGCTGCCGGCGACGAGCGGGTGGCGCGTCGTGGCGGGGACCGCGTAGGTGAAGGTCTGGAGCAGCGGAAGGGGCAGCGCCACCTCGACGAGGCGCGGCGCGGCGGGGGTCGCCGCGGGTGGCGCGGGCGCATCGTCCGGGTCCGCGGCCCTCGTGCCCCGGGACGCGGGCGCGCGGCTCACTCCGCCGGCCGTGCCCCGCGCGCCGGCGGGTCGTCGGCGACGCCTTCGGTGTGCATCCAGTCGTAGATCGCCGCCGCGAGGTCGTGCCCGCGCTGGAAGCGCCGGTCGGGGTCCTTCTCGAGGCACTTCATCGTGATCTCCGCCACGCCCCGCGCGAGCCCCGGCGCGACCTTGTCGACCGCGACCGGGAGCTCATGCACGTGCTTGTAGCCGATCGAGTAGCCGTCGGGCCCGTCGAACGGCGTGGCGCCGCAGAGGCACTCGTAGAGCATCACGCCCACGGCGTAGAGGTCCGCGCGGCCGTCGACGAGCTTCCCCATCGCCTGCTCGGGGGCCATGTAGTGCGGCGTCCCCATGGCGCGCCCGCCGGCGGTGAGGCGGCCGTGGAAGTGCGCCGTCGCGATGCCGAAGTCGGTGAGCATCGCGTTCCCGTCGGCGTCGAAGAGCACGTTGTCGGGCTTCACGTCGCGGTGCGTGATCCCCTGCCGGGCGGCGTAGTCGAGGGCGGTGGCGACCTGCGCCGCGATCCGCGCCGCGCGCGGCGCGGGGACGGTGCGCGTGGCCGCGAGGTCGTCCGCGAGGCAGCCGCCCGAGAGGAACGGCAGCACGAGATAGACCGCCTCGTCGGTCTCGCCGTAGTCGAGCGGGGCGCAGATGAACGGATGCAGCAGCCGGCTCGCCGCCTCGGCCTCGCGCTTGAAGCGCACGCGCATCTCGGGCTCGCGCGCGAGGTGCGCGTGCAGGACCTTCACCGCGAGCGGCCGGTCGAGCATGTGGTGGCGCGCCTCGTAGACGTCCGCCATGCCGCCGCTGCCGATGCGCCGGACGATCCGGTACCGCTGCCCGGTCGCCTGGCGGAGCGAGGTGATCAGGTGGTCGGGGGCGTCGATGGCGACGGGGACCGCCGGCAGCAGCGTGCCGCACTGGCCGCAGGTGCGGGCCGCGCTCCGGTTCCAGGTGCCGCAGTCGGGGCAGAACACGGGGGAGAATCTACAGCCAGCCGCGGCGCCGGAGGACCCAGAGGAGGGTGCCGCCCAGGCCGAGCTGCACGCCGAGCATCCACCAGAACCCGTGGGACGACTGCGCGAGGGGGATCTCCGTGAAGTTCATGCCCCACATCCCGCTCACCACCACGAACGGCACGCTCATGGTGGCGACGACGGTGAGGCCCTTGGTCACCTGCCCCATGCGGTTCGAGACCTGCGTGAGGTACGAGTCCATGGTGCTCGAGAGGAGGTCGCGGTAGGTGTCGAGCGCCTCGTTGAGCCGGATCACATGGTCGTAGACGTCGCGGTAGTAGACCTGCGTCTCGGCCGGGATGAGTGCGCAGGGCCGATTCTGCATGATGTTGAACACCTCGCGCATGGGGGCGAGGTGGCGCTTGAGCTGGAGCACGAGCCGCTTCACCGCGAAGATGTCGCGCAGCGACTCCTGCTCGAACTGCACGAAGACGCGCTCCTCCAGCCCGTCCACGAACGCATCGAGCTGCTCGATGATCGGGAAGTAGGCGTCCACCGAGGCGTCGAGCACGTGGTGCATGAGCCGGCTCGGACCCCGCTCCAGGAGGTCCGCGCTGCGCTGCAGCCGCTCGTGCGTGGCGTCCACCCCCGGCGCGTGCTGGCCGTGCACGGTCACGACCACGTGGTGCCCCAGGAAGCAGGAGAGGTTGAAGGTCTCGATGTCGTAGAGGTCCGGGGTCTCCTCGACGAACCGCACGCCGCGCACCACCGTGAAGGCGTAGTCGGGGAACTCCTCGAACTTCACGCGCCCCTCCGGCGAGCGCGTGTCCTCGACGCTCAGCGGGTGGAACCGGAAGACCTT
>CAZPJF010000456.1:0-2893 GCA_964586095.1 uncultured Gemmatimonas sp.
ACCACGCGACGTCGCCGGCGACGCCCCGCCCGGCGGACCCGCCGCCCGGAGCGCCGACGCCACCGCCCTCCCGGTCGCCATGCCCCCCGCGCTCGCCGCCGCGCAGTCGCTCGACGACGTCGCCCGGCTCATCGCCGGGTGCAACTCGTGTGCGCTCTCGGGCACCGCGCGCAACCACGTGCCCGGCGAGGGGGACCCGAACGCCAAGTTCGTGGTCGTGGGCGAGGCGCCCGGCGCCACCGAAGACGAGCTCGGCCGGCCCTTCGTGGGCAAGTCCGGCGACCTCCTCACCAAGATCCTCGAGGCGATCGGCTTCCGGCGCGACCAGGTGTTCATCTGCAACGTGCTGAAGCACCGGCCGCCGGGGAACCGCAACCCGACCCCCGACGAGGTGGTCGCCTGCGCACCCTTCCTACTCCGGCAGCTCGAGATCCTCAAGCCCAAGGTGATACTGGCCCTCGGCAACTTCGCGACGCAGACTTTGTTGGACACCGAGGAGGGCATCACCAAGCTCCGCGGGGTCGAGAAGTCGTACCACGGTATCCCGCTCGTCGCGACGTTCCATCCCGCCGCGCTGCTCCGGAACCCCAACCTCAAGCGCGCCGCCTGGGAAGATGTCCAGCTCGCCCGTCGAATTTTCGATCGCCCCTAGGTCGTCCAACGTCGACCCGTTCCGCGACCGCCGGCCTCCCTGGTCGGAGGACGCCGAGCGCGCCGTGCTCGCGGCGATGATCCTCTCGGTGGACGCGATCGTGACCGCGTCGGAGCTGCTCACCGAGGACATGTTCTACCGCGAGGGCCACCGGCGGCTCTTCCGCGCGATGATGGCCGTGCACGCCGCGGGGGCGGTGGTGGACCCGCTCACGCTCTCCAACGAGCTCGAGCAGCGCGGCGACCTCGGCGGGGCGGGGGGGAAGGAGTACATCGGCGGGCTGCTCGACGAGGTGCCGACGGCGGCGAACGTGGAGCACCACTGCCGGATCGTGCGCGAGAAGGCGCTGCGCCGCCGGCTCATCGAGACCGCCACCTCGCTCGTGCGCGAAGGGCATGAGAGCCCGGCCGATGCCGCCGAACTGCTCGACCTGGCCGAACACCGGATCCTCGAGCTCAACGACCAGCGCGGGTCGGAGGGCTTCGTCAAGATCAAGTCGCTCCTCTGGTCGGCGATGGAGCGGATCGAGCAGCTGCGCACGGCCGGCGGGAACCTCACCGGCGTGCCGAGCGGGTTCGCCGACCTCGACAAGCTCACGCTCGGCTTCCAGCGCTCCGACCTGGTGATCGTCGCGGCGCGCCCGTCGATGGGCAAGACGGCGTTCGTGCTGAACGTCGCGCAATACGCGGCCATCGAAGGCAACGTTCCGACGGCGATCTTCTCGCTCGAGATGAGTACTGAGTCCCTCCTGATGCGCATGCTCGCCTCGGAGGGCTACGTGGACGCACAACGCCTGCGGTCGGGCGCGCTGACCGCGCAGGACGCCTCGAACCTCGCCAAGGCCGCGGCCCTGCTGGGGCAGGCGCCGATCTGGATCGACGACACGCCCGGCCTCTCGATCCTCGAGGTGCGGTCGCGGGCGCGCCGGCTCAAGAGCCAGGCGGACATCAAGCTCATCATCGTCGACTACCTGCAGCTGCTCAGCGGGCCGGCCAACGCGGAGAGCCGCCAGCAGGAGGTGTCGCAGATCTCGCGGTCGCTCAAGGCGCTCGCCAAGGAGCTCGACGTCCCGGTGATCGCGCTCTCGCAGCTCTCGCGCGCCTCGGAGCAGCGCGGCGGCGAGAACCGCAAGCCGCAGCTCTCCGACCTGCGCGACTCGGGCGCCATCGAACAGGACGCCGACGTGGTGCTGTTCATCTACCGCCCCGAGATGAACGAGCGGCCCTACGACGAGCAGGGGAACCCGCGCATGGTGCCCGGCACCACGGACATCCCGCTCGACGGCTACGCCGAGGTGATCATGGCGAAGCAGCGCAACGGGCCCACGGGCTACATCAAGCTGCATTACCGCAAGCAGCACACGCGCTTCGAGAACTGGACCAGCCGGCAGCCGGGGTGAGCGTGGCGACGTCCGGGCACCCCACCGCCGGCGGTCCGCCCCCCGACGCGTCGGTGCGCGTGTCGGCGGCGGGGCGCGCATGGCCGTGAGGACGCGCTCCGTCTACCGCTGCACCGAGTGCGGCGGGGAGTCCCTGCGCTGGGCCGGGCAGTGCCCGAGCTGCGGGGAGTGGAACACGCTGGTCGAGGAGATGGCCGCGCCCAAGGCCTCGGCCGGGAAGGGCGCCGGCGCCGCGCGCCGCAAGGCGGGGAGCGCGGCCTACGGCGAGGGCGGGCAGGTGCTCGCGACGCCGCGGCTGCGCGACGTGCAGGGTGCCGAGTCGCACCGCCTCGCCACGGGGATCGCCGAGTTCGACTTCGTGCTCGGCGGCGGCGTGGTGCCGGGAGCCATGGTGCTCGTCGGCGGCGAGCCGGGGATCGGCAAGAGCACCATCTTGCTGCAGGTGGCCGCGCGGCTCGAGGCCGCGGGGCACGCCGCGCTCTACGTGAGCGGTGAGGAGTCGCCGCTGCAGGTGAAGCTCCGCGCCGACCGGCTCGCGCCGGAGGCCGGCGCGGTGCAGCTCCTCGGCGAGACGAACCTCGAGACCATCCTCGCGACGGCCGCGAACGTGCGGCCGGCGGTGATGGTGGTCGACTCCATCCAGACCGTCTTCACTGCTGACCTCGAAGGGGCGCCCGGGAACGTGGGGCAGGTGCGCGAGTGCGCCGCGCGGCTCATGCGTTTCGCCAAGGAGAGCGGCACCGCGGTCTTCGTGGTCGGGCACGTCACCAAGGGGGGCGGCATCGCGGGCCCCAAGACGCTCGAGCACATCGTCGACACGGTGCTCTACTTCGAGGGCGAGG
>CAZPJF010000457.1:0-2881 GCA_964586095.1 uncultured Gemmatimonas sp.
TGCGCGGCACGCCGCCCGGCATGTTCGCGACGCCGTAGTGGATGATCCCGTCCACGGTGTAGACCGGGTTCTCGTGGGTGGTCGCCTTGATGGTCTCCACGCAGCCACCCTGGTCGATCGCCACGTCGACGATCACCGCGCCCGGCCGCATGAGCTTCAGGTCCTCCTTGCGGACGAGCTTCGGCGCCTTGGCGCCGGGGAGCAGCACGCCGCCGACCACGAGGTCGGCCGTCGAGATCGCCTCGAGGATGTTCGCGCGGTTGGAGTAGATGCACTGCACGTTGGCGGGCATCACGTCGCTCAGGTAGCGGAGGCGCGGGAGCGACGTGTCGAGGATGATCACCTTGGCGCCCATCCCGGCCGCCATCTTCGCCGCGTTGATGCCGACGACGCCGCCGCCGAGGATCACGACCTTGCCCGGCGGCACGCCGGGGACGCCGCCGAGCAGCACGCCGCGGCCGCCGTAGAGCTTCTCGAGGTACTTCGCGCCCTCCTGCACCGCCATCCGCCCCGCGACCTCCGACATCGGCGTGAGCAGCGGCAGCTCGCGCGACGGCAGCTCCACCGTCTCGTAGGCGATGCAGGTCGCGCCCGAGTCGATGTGCGCCTTGGTGAGCTTCTCGTCGGCGGCGAAGTGGAAGTAGGTGAAGATCGTCTGCCCCTTCTTCATGCGCGGCCACTCGACGGCGATCGGCTCCTTCACCTTGATGATCATCTCCGCCTCCTTCCACACCGCGTCCGCGGTGGGGAGGATCTTCGCGCCGACGGCCGTATACTGGTCGTCCGAGAAGCCGGAGCCCTCGCCCGCGCTCTGCTCGACGTAGACGGTGTGGCCGGCGGCGACGAGCGCCTCAGCGCCGGCGGGGACGAGCGAGACGCGGTTCTCGTTCGTCTTGATCTCCTTCGGGATGCCGATCTTCATGGGAGGGATTGCGCCTGGATGATGTGGGATGGAGGTGGCCGCCCTGCGTCAGGCCGGGCCGAGCCGGACCACCGTCTGCTGCTCGACCGCATAGAAGTCCCGGCAGACCGCCGCCACGTCGCTCGCGCTCACGGCGTCGACCCGCGCCAGGACCTCGTCCAACGGGCGGTAGGGCTCATGGAAGAGCTCCACCGCCGCGGCGCGGTACATCCGCGCCGACACGCTCTCCATGGAGAGCGTGATCTGCCCCTTCAGCTGCTGCTTGCCCACGGCGAGCTCGTCCGCCGGGATGCCGCGCTCCCGGAGCGCGGCCAGTTCGGCGCGCACCGCGTCCGCGGCCTCCCCGGCCCGCTCCGGCGCGCAGCCCACGTAGATCCCCTGGGCGCCCGCCGTGACGTGGAAACTCTGGAACGAATGGACCGAGTACGCCAGCCCGAGCTCCTCACGGACCCGCTGGAACAGCCGCGAGCTCATGCCGCCGCCGAAGAGCGTGTTCACCAGCATGAGCGCGTGCCGGCGCGGGTCGCCGTGCGGCACGATCACGTTGCCGAAGACGAGGTGCAGCTGCTGGGTGTCGCGCTCGATCGCCTGGTCGGAGGGCCGGGCCGGGCGCGCCGGGGGGACGCGCGGCTGCGCCAGCTCGCCGCCCGGGAGGCCGTCCCACCCCGCGTCGCGGAGCACGGCGAGCAGCTGCTCGTGCCGCACGTTGCCGGAGGCCGCCACCACGACGTTCGAGGCGCGGTACGCCCGCTCGTGCAGCGCGCGCAGCTCGCGGACCCCCAACGCCTCCACCGTCGCCGGCGTGCCGAGGATCGAGTAGCCGAAGGGGTGGTCGCCCCAGAGCGCGGCGTTGTGGAGCTCGAAGACGACGTCGTCCGGCGTGTCGTCCACCATCGCGATCTCCTCGAGCACCACGCCCCGCTCGAGCTCCAGGTCGGCCTCGCGGAGCGCCGGGCGGAACATGAGGTCGAAGAGCACGTCGGCGGCCTGCGGCAGGTGCTCGTCGAGCACCCGGGCCTGGAAGCTCGTGTGCTCCCGGCCGGTGTACGCGTCCAGCGAGCCGCCGAGCGACTCGAGGGCGAGGGCGAGTTCCTTCGCCGAGCGGCGCTCGGAGCCCTTGAACACCATGTGCTCGAGGAGGTGCGAGACCCCCATCTGCTCCCGCGGCTCGTGGAGCGATGCGGCCTTCACCCAGGCCCCAAGCGCGACTGACCGCACTCCCGGCATGAACTCCGAGAGGACGGTCAGTCCGTTGGGCAGGACGGTCCGCTGCACACCGCGCTCGAACGACGCGGCGGTCGAGACGGACGCGTCGATCACTCGCGCGGCCGGCCTCCGCGGCCGCCGCGACGGTCGCCGCGGTCGCCGCGCGGACGGTCGCTGCGCGGGCGCTCCTCGCCGCCGCCCTCGCCGCCGTTCCCCTCCGCGGGCGCATCCGGCATCCCCTCGGGCTTCGGCAGCAGCGCCTTCATGGAGAGGCGGAGCCGCCCGCGCTCGTCGCGGTCGATCAGCTTGACCGTCACCACCTCGCCCTTCTTCACCACGTCTTCCGGCTTCTCGACGCGCGTGTGGCGCATCTCGGAAACGTGGAGCAGCGCCTCGGTCCCAGGCATGATCTCGATGAACGCGCCGAACGCGGTGACGCTCTTCACCGTGCCCTGGTACGTCAGGCCGACTTCCGGCTCGGCGGTGATCGCCGCCACCATCTGGCGCGCGCGCTCCATCGCCTCGCCGCCGACGGCGGCGATCGTCACGAGCCCGGTGTCATCCACCGTCAGCTCGGCACCCGTCTCTTCCTGGATGCCGCGGATCGTCTTGCCCTTCGGGCCAATGAGGTCGCCGATCTTCTCGGGGTTGATGTGCATCGTCACGATGCGCGGCGCCCACTTGCTCAGTTCGGCGCGCGCCGCGTCGAGCGCCTTGTCCATCTCGCCGAGGATGTGCAGGCGGCCCAGCTTG
>CAZPJF010000458.1:0-2870 GCA_964586095.1 uncultured Gemmatimonas sp.
CGGGGAGCGCGACGTTGCCGCGCTCGCCGCCAAGGACGAGGTCGTCGCGGACCAGCGCCGCCGCCCGCGCGCGCACCTCGTCGGGCGTGGCATACGCCTCCACCCACGCCGCCCCCGCATCGAGCGCGGCGACCACGACGGTGGACCAGCGCAGCACGTCGATGACCGCGACGGCATGCCCGCGCAGGGCGGACGGCTCCACCGCATCCCACGTCGCGAACGTCCGCATCCCCCTCCCCGAGACACCGAGCGGGACCGCCGCCCCATCGCCGCGATCCCGCCCCCGCCATCTGCCATCTGCCATCTGCCATCTGCCATCTGCCTTCTGCCTTCTGCCTTCTGCCTTCTGCCTTCTGCCTACTGCTGAAACAGATCCGCCCCTTCCTTCTCGAGGAACTTGGTGTGCACATCCCCCGCCACGAACCTGGGGTGGTTCATGAGCGTGCCGAGGAACGGGATCGTGGTCGTGACGCCCTGGATGATGAAGGTGTCGAGCGCGAGCCGCATCTTGGCGAGCGCCTCGCCGCGGTCACGGCCGTGCACGATGAGCTTGGCGATCATCGAGTCGTAGTACGGCGGCACCGTGTAGCCGGCGTACGCGTGCGTGTCGACGCGGATGCCGTTGCCGCCGGGCATGTGGAAGACCTCGACCTTCCCCGGGCTCGGCTGGAAGTTGCGCCTGGGGTCCTCCGCGTTGACGCGGCACTCGATCACGTGGCCGCGGAGCTCGGGGGTCTCGCTGACCGAGAGCCGCTCGCCGGCGGCGACGCGGATCTGTTCCTTCACGAGGTCCACGCCGGTGAGCATCTCGGTGACCGGATGCTCCACCTGGATGCGCGTGTTCATCTCCATGAAGTAGAACGAGCCGTCCTCGTCGAGGAGCATCTCGATGGTGCCGGCGCCGACGTAGTCGATCGCCTTGGCGCCCTTGACCGCGGCGGCGCCCATGCGCGCGCGCAGCTCCGGCGTCATCACCGGGCAGGGGGCCTCCTCGACGAGCTTCTGGTGGCGGCGCTGCACGGAGCAGTCGCGCTCGCCGAGGTGGATGACCGTGCCGTGGGTGTCGCCGAGGATCTGGAACTCCACGTGGCGCGGACGCTCGAGGTACTTCTCCACGTACACCGAGCCGTTGCCGAAGGCGGAGAGCGCCTCGGAGCGGGCGAGCTGGAAGGAGCGGGCGAAGTCGTCGGCGTCGCGGGCGACGCGCATCCCCTTGCCGCCGCCGCCGGCGGCGGCCTTGATGATCACCGGGAAGCCCATGCGCTCGGCGTAGGCGAGGGCCTCGTCGACGTCCTCGACGGGCCCCGGGGTGCCGGGGACGACGGGGACCTCGTTGGCGATCATCGCGGCGCGGGCGGCCGCCTTGTCGCCCATGGTGCGGATCTGGTGCGGCGTGGGGCCGATGAACGTGATGCCGCTCGCCGCGCAGGTCTCCGCGAACTCGGCGTTCTCGGCGAGGAAGCCGTAGCCGGGATGGATGGCGTCGGCGCCGGTGATCTCGGCGGCGGCGATGATGCGCGGGATCCGGAGGTAGGAGTCGCGCGCCGGCGCCGGCCCGATGCAGACGTCGTCGTCGGCGAAGCGGACGTGGAGCGACTCGCGGTCGGCCTCGGAGTAGACGGCGACCGTCTCGATCCCGAGCTCGCGGCACGCGCGGATGACCCGCAGCGCGATCTCGCCGCGGTTGGCGATGAGGACTTTCTTGAACACTTAGCGGGCGCCCTGGTTGACCTGGCTCCAGTCCCCTTCCGACGAGCCGGCGATGCCCTGCACGCGCAGCGCGAACTCGGCCGGGCTCGTGGCGGCCTGGAGGGCGGCTTCGTACGAGATCGCGCCCTGCTTGTACCAGTTGAGGAGCGACTGGTCGAACGACTGCATCCCGTACTGCACCGTCCCCTCGCGGATGAGGTCGGGGATCGAGAGGGCCTTGCTGGCGTCGCGGATGTTCTCCTGGACCGCGGCGCTGTTGACGAGGATCTCGCAGGCGGGGATGCGGCCGGGCTTGTCGGCGCGGGGCACGAGGCGGAGGCAGATGACGGCCTGCAGCGCGGTGGAGAGCTGGAAGCGGATGTCGGCCTGCTCGTGCGGCGGATAGAAGGACAGGATGCGGTTGATGGTCTGCGTCGCGTCCATGGTGTGGAGCGTGGAGAAGACCATGTGGCCCGTGTCGGCCGCCTTGAGCGCGATCTCGAGCGTCTCGAGGTCGCGGATCTCGCCGATCATGATGATGTCGGGGTCCTGGCGGAGGACGCGGCGGAGGGCCTGCGCGAAGCTCGACGTGTCGGTGCCGACCTCGCGCTGGTTGATGTGGCACTTGATGTCGCGATGGAGGAACTCGATCGGGTCCTCGATCGTGATGATGTTCGCGTGCTTGCTCTCGTTGACGTGCTGGACCATCGCCGCGAGGGCGGTGGACTTGCCCGAGCCCGTGATCCCGGTGACGAGCACGAGGCCGCGGGGGCGCATCGCGATCTCCTTGAGGACCGCGGGGAGGTTGAGCTCCTCCATGGAGAGCGCCTGGAACGCGATCGCGCGGAAGGCGTACGCGAGCGAGCCGCGCTGCTGGTACACGTTCACGCGGAAGCGGCCGACGCCGGGCACGCCGATGGCGAAGTCGGCGTCCTTGGACTCGTCGAACTCGCGGCGCTGCTTGGGCGGGATGATCTGCTCGCCGATCGACCGGAGGTCCTCCGGCTTGAGCGCCGGGAGGTCCATGGCGACGAGCTCGCCGTTGAGGCGCATGGTGGGCGGACGGCCGATCTTGAGGTGCAGGTCGGAGCCGCCCTGCTGCGCCATGGTCTGCAGCACGAGCTTGAAGTTGGACGGGGGCGCGGCCGGGGCCGTGGCGGCGGGCGTCGCGGCGGCGGCGG
>CAZPJF010000459.1:0-2867 GCA_964586095.1 uncultured Gemmatimonas sp.
CGGGCGCGACCCGGCGTCGTCGCGCTCGGCCCCGAGGGCCCCGGCGCCATCACCGTGCGCGTGCAGGTGCCCGAGCTGTGGGACACCATCGCGATGCGGTGCGCGGAGGGGACGACGGTGCACGCGATGAAGCGCGCCGCCCTCGAGGCGTTCGGCGAGCGGCACCATCCCGCGGAGGACTACGTGCTCAAGCTGCGCGGGATCGAGGTGCTCGACGAGGGCGCGCCGCTCACCGTCGCCGGTGCGCGCGACGGGTCGACGTTCCTCCTCACGTACCGCTTCCGGCGGCCGGTCCGCTGAGCACCGCGGCGCGCGCCACCCCCGCCACCGACCGCGACGCGCTCCTCGCCGCGGCGGCGCGCCTGCGCGCGGAGGTGGGGCGGCGGATCGTCGGGCAGGAGGCCGTGCTGGACGAGATCCTCATGGCGCTCGTTGCCGGCGGGCACGCGCTCCTCGTGGGCGTGCCCGGGCTCGCCAAGACGATGATGATCCGCTCGGTCGCCGAGGCGATGGCGCTCGAGTTCCGGCGGATCCAGTTCACGCCGGACCTCGTGCCGAGCGACATCACCGGCACCGAGCTGCTCGAGGAGGATTCGCAGACCGGGCACCGCGCCTTCCGCTTCGTGCGCGGGCCCGTGTTCGCCAACATCGTCCTCGCCGACGAGATCAACCGCGCGCCGCCGCGGACGCAGGCCGCGCTCCTCGAGGCGATGCAGGAGCACCGCGTCACCGCCGCCGGCCAGACGATGGCGCTCCCGGAGCCGTTCTTCGTGCTCGCCACGCAGAACCCGATCGAGCAGGAGGGGACCTACCCGCTCCCCGAGGCGCAGCTCGACCGCTTCCTGTTCGACATCCGCATCGGCTACCCGGGGGCGGACGAGGAGGTGGCCATCCTCCGCGCGACGACCGGCGTGAGCGCCGACCCCCTCACGCCGGTGATCGGCGCCGAGGAGGCGCGTGCGCTGCAGCGGATGACCCGCGAGATCCCCGCGGCGGACGCGGCGCTGCGGTACGCCGCGGCGCTCGCGCGCGCGACGCGTCCCAAGGGCGGCGAGGCGACGCCGCTGGTGGAGCAGTACGTCCGCTGGGGCGCGGGACCGCGCGCGGGCCAGGCGCTCATCCTGGGCGCGAAGGCGGCGGCCCTCCTCGCGGGCCGGCACGCCGTCGCACCAGAGGACATCCGCCGCGTCGCGCGCCCGGTGCTGCGCCATCGCGTCCTCCCCAACTTCGCCGCCGAGGCGGAGGGGATCGACAGCGAACGGATCGTCGAGGACCTCCTCGCGCGCGTGCCCGAGCCGCGCGGCCTCACCGGGATCTAGGCCGTGGCGGTGGGCCCGTACGGCGCGTTGCTCGACGCCGTGCGCGGCGTCCGCTGGCCCGCGCGCCGGCCGGTGCCCGGCGGGGCGCCCGGCGCGCACCAGGCCCGCACCCGGGGCGTCGCGCCGGAGTTCGCGGAGTATCGCCCGTACCGGCAGGGCGACGACCCGCGTCGCCTCGACTGGAAGCTGCTCGCCCGATCCGACCGCGCGTTCATCCGGCTCGCGCCCGACCACGCGACCCTCGGCACCACCTTCCTCGTCGACGCCTCGGCGAGCATGGCGTACGCCGGGAAGTGGGTGCTGGCCAAGCGGCTCGTGGTGGCGCTGGCCGCCGTCGCGCACGCGAGTGCGGATCCCGTGGGGCTCGTCGTCGCGAGCGGCGCCGCCGTGCGCCGCCTCCCGCCGCGCGCGCGGGGGGGCGTGGTGGCCGAGGTCGCGCGGACGCTCGATGCGCTCGCGCCCGAGGGCTCGAGGCCGCTCGGGCCGCTCGTCGCGGGCTGCGCCGCGCGCTGCGTGGTGGTGACCGATGCGCTCGGTGACCTCGACGCGGTCCGCTCGGCGCTCGTCAGGCACCGCGCCCGCGGCGGCGAGGCGCACCTGCTGCACCTGGTCGCGCGCAGCGAGCTCGAGCCGCCGTCCCCCGCGTTCCTCGCCGTGGACCCGGAGGACCCGAGCTGCGAACGGCCGCTGGTGGACGCGACGCGCGGCGGGTACCGCGAGCGGTTCAGTGCCTTCCGTGCGGAGGTCGCGGCGCGGATGCGCGCCGAAGGGATCGCGTACCACGAACTGCCCGACGACGCGCCGGTGGAGACGCTGGTCCGGCGCATCGTGACGCCGCCGGGGGTGGACGCATGAGCTTCCTGGCGCCACTCCTGCTGGCAGCGGGTGTCGCGGCGGCCGGCGTGGTGGTCGCGCTGCACCTCCTGACCACGCGGCGTCCGCCCGCCGCGCCGCTCCCGACGGCGCGCTTCGTTCCGGTGAGCGAGGCGCGCGCGGTGTCGCGGTCGTCGCGGCCGACCGACCTCCTGCTGCTCGCGCTCCGGGCGCTCGCGGTGCTGCTCGTGGGCGCGGCGTTCGCGCGGCCCGTGCGCCACGCGCCGGGGCCCGCGGTGCGCACCGTCGTGCTGCTCGACGCGAGCGCCGGCGTCGCGGACCCGGGGCTGGCGCGCCGGGCGGCGATGGAGCGGGTGGGCGAGGGGGGCGCGCTGGTCGTGTTCGACACGGCCGCGCGCGAGGAGTCGCTCGACAGCGCGGCCGCCGCGGTGGCGCCGCGCGCCGCGCCCGGCATCCTCTCCGCCGCGCTCGTGGCGGGCGTGCGCGCGGCGCGCCGCATCGCGCCCGGCGCGGACTCGGTGCGGCTCGTGCTCGTCTCGCCGCTCGCGCAGGAGGTCTTCGACGCGGCCACCGCCCCCCTGCGCTCGGCCTGGCCGGGGGGGATCGAGCTCGTGCGCGTGCCGGGCGTGCACGACAGCGCGAACGCGCCGGTGCCGCAGCTCGTGAGCCCGCTCGCGGACGACCCGCTCGCGCCGGCGCTCGACCGGCTCGCCC
>CAZPJF010000460.1:0-2859 GCA_964586095.1 uncultured Gemmatimonas sp.
CCCTCTGCCTTCTGCCCTCTGCCTTCTGCCCTCTGCCTTCTGCCCTCTGCCTTCTACCTTCTGCCTTCTGCCTTCTGCCCTAGTACCTCCACGACCGCAGATCCGCCCCCGCCGGCGCCGTCATCAGCATCCGCTCCACCGCCCACGGCAGCACCATCTGCGGATACCGCAGCCGAGAGTACGCGTTGGAGCGCGTGTGGTCGCCGTTCCAGCAGTGCTCGTCGCGGTCGCCATAGTCCACCACCGCGTCGGCCGGCGGGTCGGCCTGCCTGAGGAACTTCTCCACCTCGTAGACCGCGTTGTTGAGGTAGTAGTTGTCCATGTCGCCCACGTAGATGCGCAGCTTGCCGCGCAGCTTGGGGCCCAGCGTCTTCCAGTCGCGCTGCAGGATGTACGAGAGGTCGTAGTGCTCCTTCCAGTACGCGGCCACGCCGGGGTCGATCACGCCGGTGCGCTTGTCCCAGATGGGCTTGGGATAGCCGTTCGCGCCCACCGGCGAGTAGACGCTCTCCCACACGTCCCACTGGTCGCCGGAGCGCGA
The DNA here is from genome assembly GCA_964586095.1 of uncultured Gemmatimonas sp. Taxonomy (GTDB): domain Bacteria; phylum Gemmatimonadota; class Gemmatimonadetes; order Gemmatimonadales; family Gemmatimonadaceae; genus Pseudogemmatithrix. Next base: position 542 of record CAZPJF010000460.1, read on the forward strand.
GTTGGTGCCGAGGGCGAGCTCGCGGTGGTTGGACTGCTCGAGCGTGGTGGAGATGTGCCCGAGGTAGTTGCGCTGCCCCGGCCGCGGGACGCGCTTGAAGGGCCCCTCCACGTAGTACGCGTTCCTGTCCCTGTAGATGTCCACCACGGTGTAGTGGCGGAAGTCGATCGGATCCGGACAGGCGACCCACGCGCCGTTGAACATGTCCGGATAGAACATCTGCACGGCCATCGCCTCCCAGCCGCCGGTGGAGCCGCCGTAGGTGAATCGCGCCCACCCCTGCCCGAGCCCGCGGAAGCGCTTCTCGATCTCCGGCACGAGCTCGTACATGATGGCGTCGCCGTAGGGCCCGTTGTTGGCCGAGTTGACGGCGTACGAGTCGTCGTAGAACGGCGTGGGGTGCTGGATCTCGATGAGCAGCACGCGCGGGAAGCCGGGCCCCGTCCACGCCTTGTGGAAATCCCACGCGAGCTCCTGCTGGATGCGGTTGTAGCCCGCGAGGTTGAAGCGCGCGGAGAAGTCGGGCCGGAGGTCGGGGTCGGGCGGCGTCTCGCGCCAGCCGCCGAGCGTGGCCGGGAAGTGGCCGTGGTTGATCACGAGCGGGTAGCGCGCCTCGGGATGCGACTCGTAGCCCTCGGGCAGCAGCACCCACGCGGCGAGGAACATGTCGGTGCCCCAGAACTTCGAGAGCCGCTCGGAGCGGATCCGTACGTGCTTGACGTACTTGGTCTCGCGCGTCGCGGGATCGGGGAGCGCGGGGATCTCCTCGGTGAGCTCGAGCGCGATCGCCAGCGCGGCGGCGCGCCCGTCGCGGTCGGCGGGGATGGTGATCGTCGCCGGTCGCGAGAAGAGGTTCCCGGGCTTCGCGTTCATCTGCTGCCCCTCGCCCCTGTCGGGCGGGAGCCAGACGGTGTGGCCGTCGCTGCGCGTGAACCGCTCGTAGCGGTTGAGCAGGGCCTGGACGCGGTAGCGACCGGGCTTCAGCTCGCGCAGCGACGGCAGCGGATATCCGAAGGCGCCCGCGTCCACGGTCTGCGCGGTGCCGGGGCGCCAGTCGGCGACGTCGATGCCGAACACCTGCGCCGTGGCCGCGTTGTCGCTCACCTGCGTGCGCGGCGTGCCGGCCGTGTCGGTCGACACGTAGAAGAGCAGGCGGCCGGTGAGGGGCTGGCTCGCGCGGGCCGGACTCAGGGTGATGCTGGCGCGCGGCTGGGCGCTCGCGGCGGGGGCGACGGCGGCGAGCGCCGCGAGCATCACGAGCGCGGCGCGGACGGGGCGGACGACGCTGGGGAGGGTGGGCACGTGGGAGCTCCGGGTTCGGGCTGTGCCCAACGTACGACCGGCGGCGCCGCGCCGCATCATCGCGCGGCCCGTCCCGGGGCATGCGCTCAGCCGGCCACGATCCACCCCATCGCACCGCGTTCCGCCATGCGCCCCTGGTGCGGGTGGAACATGCGGCGGCCGGCCTCGTCGAACCGCATCTCGAGGATCACGCGCTCGCCGAGCGTGAGCCCCACCGCATCGGTGCGCTCGGTGCCCCGGATCCCCGCGCCGGCGCGGATCACGTCGAACATGCCGGCATGCAGGTGGAAGGTCGCGACCGGCTCGTCCACCACGAGGTTCGACACATAGAGTCGCACGAGCCCGGCGTGCGGCACGCGCAACGGATGCCGCGCGAAGAATCCGGGCACGCCGTTCCAGCCGTACAGCTCCGACGTGCCGTCGCCGTCCGCGTCGAAGCCGCCGAGCACGAGCACGCGCTCCGCGGCCGGCGCACGGGGCGTGCGGGGGTCGACGATGAGCGTGCCGTAGAGCCCGCGCCCGAGGTGCTGCGCGCCGGGGACGAGGTCGCAGTGGTAGGGATGCAGGCCGAACTGCGTGGGACGGATCGTGTACGTGCGCGTGCCGCCCGGCGGGATCGGCTCCCAGCCGTCCTCGCCCGGCGCGTGGGCGCCGTGCGTATGCAGGTTGTGCGGATGTCCGGTGAGGTTCCGCACCGTGAGCGTGAGCACCTCGCCCTCGGTCACGCGCAGTGTGGGGCCCGGGATGGCGCCGTCGAAGGTCCACGCGGTCATCGTCACGCCCTGCGCGACCTCGACGGGACGCTCGGTGATGGTGATCGTGCGCGCGACGGGCCCGGCGTGCGGCGGCGGGGGGAGCGTCGCCGCGTCGAGCGCGGCGGGCCCGAGGCGCGTCGGCGGTTCGACGCCGTGGCCGTAGGGGCCGTGGCTCGGCGGGTCGCCCGCCGGCCGGCCGGCGAACCGCCCGTCGCGCGACGCCCGCAGCGCTCCGCGCAGGTCGCCGGCGCCGCGCGCGAG
>CAZPJF010000461.1:0-2854 GCA_964586095.1 uncultured Gemmatimonas sp.
CCCCGGCACCGGCTTGTCCACCACCGGCCGCGCGGTCGCGTTCGCCACGCGCAGCCCGAGCGCGCCGATGTACCGCGTCACGCGCGCGAGGTGCTCGTAGTCCACGTACTGCGGCTCGTCGGTCACCTGGTGGTAGTCGGCGTGGCCACCGGTCGTGAAGAACACCACCGGGATGCCGTAGCGGGCGTACATGTAGTGGTCGCTGCGGCAGTAGATGTTCTGCGGATGCCCGTTCGCGTCGAGCGCGTAGTCGAACCGCAACCCGTGCCGCCCCTCGGTGTTCTCGGCCTCGGCCCAGTCCCCGAGCTGCGTGGAGAGCCGGCGGGAGCCGATGAGCTGCACGTAGTCGGCGTTCCCCTGGATCGGGGCGCCGGCGAGCGTCACGCCGGTCACGTCGTCCGCGCCGCCGCGGCCGATCATGTCGACGTTGAGCTGCGCGATGATGGAGTCGCGCGGCACGGTGGGATGGTCCGTGAAGTACTGCGAGCCGAAGAGGCCGAGTTCCTCCCCCACGTGCCAGACGAAGAGCACCGAGCGCTTCGGGCGCTGCGGCAGCGACGCGAGGTGCTCGGCGATCTCGAGGACGCCCATCGAACCGCTCGCGTCGTCATCGGCCCCGTTGTAGATGGAGTCGAGCCGCGCGCTCGCCCCGCCGGTGCGGCGGCGGACCTCGACGAGCGCCGCGTTCAGCTGCGCCTGCTGCTCCGCCGTGAGGGGCTCCCCCGCATCGTCCGCGCCCTGCTTCCGGAACAGGTGGTTCAGCACGTACATGGAATCGTGCGCCACGGGCGCGTCGAGCCCCACGTGGTCGTTGTGCGCGCCGATCGCGACGTACGTGTGGCGGAGCGCCGGGTCGCTGCCGCGGAGCACCGCGACCACGTTGCGCGCCGGGACCCCGGCCGCGGCGTTGGTCCACCTGATGTCGCCGCGCACCGAGGTGCCGGCGGTGCCCGCGCGCACCGCGGCGAGCGGGCCGCCGAACATCGCCGCGGCCATCGCGTCGGTGATGTAGACGTACGCCGGCAGCGACGGGAACTGGCCCTCGTTCATGAACTGCGTGGGCTGCCGGTACTGGCGCAGCGTGGACTCGGGGAAGCCGTCGCGCGAGACGATGGCGATGCCGGCCGCCGCGCCGTAGAAGCCGGCGACCTGCGCCCGGTTGGGCGTGCGCGGCGGGTTCCCCGGCGGCAGCGGGCCGGAGTAGGTCACCACCACGAGCTTCCCGGCGGCGGCCGCCGGTGCGAGGCGGCTCGCCGTGTCCGCGAAGTCCCCCGCGTAGACCACCGGCACGCCGTCGATCGAGCGGGTGCCCGGCCCGTTGTCGCGCGGCACGAAGTCGGTCCATGCCCGGAAGCTCCGCCCGCCGACCGTGAGGACGCCGGTCGTGTCGAGCGACCGGATCGTCCACGGCAGCGTCTGGAAGAAGGTCCCGTTCTCCCCCGCCGGCTCGAGCCCCATGCGCTTGAGCTCCGCCGCGATGTACTCGGCGCCCTTCGCGTTGCCGGGCGTGCCCATCAGCCGCCCCTGCATCGAGTCGGCGGCGAAGCGGTACACGCGGGACTGCAGGTCCTCGACGCTGATCGCCCCCGAGGTCGGGGTAGGCCGGCGCGTGCTTGGGCGGGCCAGCGCCGCCCAGGGATCCGCCTGCTGCGCCGAAAGCGGCGCCGTGGAGAGGACGGGCAGGAGCGCGGCGCCCACGGAGGCGGCGCGGAGGACATGGGCGGCGCGACGGACGCCACCGGCGAGGAGTCGAGCGGTCATCGAAGGAGTGTCGGAGGAAGGGAAGGCGAGCCTGGGCCCGCTGCAATTTGACACCGCGCGCTCCGCCGCGGTTCATGACGCGCCGTACGCGGCCCGGGCGGGCGCGGGTTCACGGCGGAGCGGCAACAGGACGCAGGGCACCCGCCCCGCGGCCTGCCGCCGCCCTCCCTCTCCCTCTCGGCCCCTCCCCCTCGCTTCCTCGATCCCGACCCCTCGCCCCTCGCTCCTTCCCCTCGTTCCTCGCTCCTTCCCCTCGTTCCTCGCTCCTCGGGGTCACGGGATGGGCTTGGGCTTCATCGGCTTGCTGCCGTTGAGCCGCGGCCGCGGCCCGTTCGCGACCTCGACGGTGAGGTCCTTCAGCAGCGCTGTGATCCGCGCGTAGTGCGGATAGTCGATCCACTCCGGCTCGTCGCTCCGCTGGTGATAGTCCCCATGCAGCCCGGTGAAGAAGAACGCGATCGGCACGCCCTCGCGCGCGTAGTTGATGTGGTCCGAACGGCCGTAGAGGTTGTTGTAGCCGCCCCAGCTGATCGGCTCGTCGAACTTGTAGTCGAGCTTGAGCGGCCGCCCCTGCTTCGCATTCACCGACTGCACCGTCTCGCCCAGGTCCTTGGAGTCGAAGAACGACCCGATCACGCCCACGAAGTCGTCCCCGCCGCCGGGCAGGTCCTCGGCGCGCCCGCGGCCGATCATGTCCACGTTGATCGCCGCGACGATCGAGTCGATCGGCACCGTGGGGAGCCGCGCGAAGTAGCCCGACCCGATGAGCCCGCTCTCCTCGCCCGTGTGCCAGATGAAGAGGGTCGAGCGCTTCGGCTTCACCGGCATCGCCGCGATCGCTTCCGCCACCTCGAGCACCCCCATCGAGCCCGAGCCGTCGTCGTCGGCGCCGTTGTTGATCGAGTCGAGCCGGGCCACCGGGTGCAGCGCGCGGATGCTGTCCATGTTCACGCGGAACGTCGACAGCACCTCGATCGTCGGCTGCGCCATGTCGTTCGCGAGCATCCACTTGATGCGCAGGTCGTTGAACGCCTTGATCGAGTCCTTGTCGACCGGCGTCGTGAAGCCCACGTGGTCGTTGTGCGCGCCGATG
>CAZPJF010000462.1:0-2853 GCA_964586095.1 uncultured Gemmatimonas sp.
GCGCCCGCGCTGGCGGGCGATGCCGAGCGCCGTCTCCCCCGAGGAGGCCCGGGCCCTGCCGGGGAGCCGTGGATTCCGATGCAATCGGTTGTCGAGCATGGTGTTGCACACGAGCCGCGGGGGCCGGGACGGGCCGGGCCCGGTTGGACATTGATTGACACCCGTCGCGGCCCCCGCTACCGTTTCGCGCTTTCCCGGGCGGCATCGCGCCCATTCCCCGTCGTCCTCCGGGGGGGCTCCCCACCCCCGTCGCGCCTCCTGAAGGAAGGGCAGGACACCCATGGAATACCTGTACATGGCCCTCGGCTGCGGGCTCGCGGGCCTGCTGGCCGCGGCCGTCACCGCCGCCATCGTGCTGAAGAAGGACCCCGGCTCCGAGGCGCTGCAGTTCATCAGCCGCCTCATCCAGGAGGGCGCCATGGCCTTCCTGAAGCGCGAGTACACGATCCTCGCCGGCTTCGTGGCCATCATGACGGTCTCGCTGGCGGTGGTCGTGGACTACAACGTCTTCGGGAACGAGCGGATCGCCGCGCTCAACGACATCGCCTACAACCAGAACAACTCCTACGGCACCGGCCCCTGGACCGCCATCGCCTACGTCTGCGGCGCCACCTGTTCCGCGCTCACCGGCTGGATCGGGATGAGCATCGCGGTGCGATCCAACTGCCGCACCACGGCGGCGGCCCAGAGGAGCCTCAACGCCGGTCTGCGCGTCGCCTTCGGCGCCGGCACGGTCATGGGGCTCTGCGTGGTCGGCGTCGGCCTCGTCGGGATCACGACCATGTGGCTCGTCTTCCGCGACCCCAACATCGCCGCGGGCTTCGGCCTCGGCGCCTCCTCCATCGCGCTCTTCGCGCGCGTCGGCGGCGGCATCTACACGAAGGCGGCGGACGTCGGCGCCGACCTCGTGGGCAAGGTCGAGGCGGGCATCCCCGAGGACGACCCGCGCAACCCGGCCACCATCGCCGACAACGTGGGCGACAACGTCGGCGACGTGGCGGGCATGGGCGCGGACCTCTTCGAGTCCTACGTCGGCGGCATGGTGGCGGCCCTCTCGCTCGCGGCCGCGGCGGCCGCGGTGCCCGCCCTCGGACTCGCGACGGAGGCCTCCCGCCCCGGCTACCTCAACGGGGCCACCTTCGACAACACCGCCGCCCTCTTCACCCTGCCTCTGGCCCTCTCCGGCATCGGGATCCTCGCCTCCGTCCTGGGGACCTTCCTCGTCCGCACCGGGGACAAGGCGACGATGTCCTCCCTCCTATGGGCGCTCCGGTACGGCATCTACGGGGCGGGTATCCTCTTCCTCGTGGGGACGGCCCTGGTCATCAACGCCATGGGGCTCCCCTTCAAGCTGTTCTGGGTGGTGGTGACCGGCCTCGTCTCCGGGCAGATCATCGCCACGGCCACGGAGTACTTCACCTCCTACGAGTACAAGCCGGTCCAGTGGATCGCGAAGCAGGCGAACACGGGGCCCGCCTCCGTGATCATCGCGGGCCTTGCGGTGGGGATGATGAGCACCCTCGTCCCCACGATCTCCGTCTGCGCGGGGATCTGGTTCGCCTACGAGCTGGCCGGCCTCTACGGCGTGGCGCTGGCCGGCGTCGGGATGCTCGCCACCCTCGGCATCACGCTCGCGACGGACGCCTACGGCCCCGTGGCCGACAACGCCGGCGGCCTCGCGGAGCAGGCCCACCTGCCGCCCGAGGTGCGGGAGAAGACCGACGCCCTCGACTCCCTCGGCAACACGACGGCCGCCACGGGCAAGGGCTTCGCCATCGGCTCGGCGGTGCTGACGGCGCTCGGGCTGATGGCCTCCTACGTCACGGTCGTCGGCATCGATCCGGACACGATGTCCATCATGCACGTGCCGGTGATGGTGGGGCTCCTCCTCGGCGGCGTGCTCCCCTTCATCTTCTCCTCCATGACGATGCGCGCGGTGGGGGAGGCGGCGGGCGCGATGATCGAGGAGGTGCGCCGGCAGTTCCGGGAGATCCCCGGCCTCCGCGAGGGGAAGGAGGGAGTGAAGCCCGACGCCGCCCGCGCGGTGGACATCTCCACGCAGGGCGCGCTGCGGGCCATGGTCATGCCCGGCGTCATCGCGGTGCTGGCCCCCATCGTCGTCGGGATCACACTGGGCGCCGAGGCCCTGGGCGGGCTGCTGCTCGGGTCCATCTCCGCCGGCTTCCTCCTCGCCGTCTTCATGGCCAACGCAGGCGGCGCCTGGGACAACGCGAAGAAGTACATCGAGGACGGCCACCACGGCGGCAAGCGCTCCGAGGCCCACAAGGCTGCGGTCAGCGGCGACACCGTGGGGGACCCCTTCAAGGACACCTCCGGCCCCGCCATCAACATCCTCATCAAGCTCATGGCCATCGTGTCGGTGATCTTCGGGCCGCTCTTCCTCTAGGGGCGGCTTCGCGACTCCGCCTTCCCGGGGCGGCCGCCCGCGCGGCCGCCCCGGTCGATTCGAGGCCGGCCGCTAGATCCACTCCGCCGCCACGGTCCTCGCACCCGGGCGGTCCCCGGTGTTCACCGTGGAGGCGGGCTCGAAGAGGAGGACCCGCACCTCCCCCTCGGCCGCCACGGGGCGGTGCTCGACGCCCCGCGGGATCACGAGGAGCTCCCCGGGCCGCAGGACGCGCGTCCCTTCCCGCAGCTCCATCCGGAGGGTCCCCCCGAGCACGAGGAACAGCTCGTCCTCGGCGGGGTGGCTGTGCCACTCGAAGGGGCCCTCGAGGCGGGCGAGCTTGACGTGCTGGCCGTTGAGCTCCGCGACGATGCGGGGCCGCCAGCGGTCGGAGAAGAGCGCGAACTTCGCCTCGAGGTTGACGACGTCCATGGATGCCTCCCGGC
>CAZPJF010000463.1:0-2839 GCA_964586095.1 uncultured Gemmatimonas sp.
ACGGCGCCGAACCCCATGGTCGGCGCCGTCGTCGTTCGGGACGGGCGGGTGGTCGGGGAAGGGTGGCACGCGGAGTTCGGCGGCCCGCACGCCGAGGTCGCCGCGCTGGCGGCTGCGGGGGAGCGCGCGCGGGGCGCCGACGTGTTCGTGACCCTGGAGCCCTGCGCCCACCACGGCAAGACGCCGCCGTGCGCGGACGCGTTGATCGCCGCCGGCGTCCGCCGCGTGATCGTGGCCGTCGGCGACCCGAATCCCGTCGCGGGCGGCGGCATCGCGCGGCTGCGCGCGGCGGGCATCGCGGTCACCGAGGGCGTGGAGCGCGACGCGGCCGAGGAGGTGAACGCCCCGTTCCTGTTCGCGCACCGCCATGCATCACGCCCGTTCGTCACGCTCAAGCTGGCGGTGTCGCTCGACGGCGCCATCGCGCCCGGGGACCGCTCGCAGCGCTGGCTGACCGGCGACGCGGCCCGGCGCCACGTGCACCGCCTGCGCGCGGGCGCCGATGCGGTCGCGGTGGGCATCGGCACGGCGCTCGCCGACGACCCCGCGCTCACGGTCCGCAGCGGTCGCCGCCCGCGCGTGGCGCCGGTGCGCGTGGTGTTCGATCCCGGGGCGCGCCTGCCGCGCGGCAGCACCCTCGTGCGGACGGCGCGGACGGTCCCGACCTGGGTGGTGGGGGACCGGTTCGAGGCCGCCGCGGCCCGGGCGCTCGAGGCGGCCGGCGTGCGGCTCGTCCCCGCGGCGGGGCTCGCGGCACAGCTCGCGGCCCTCCGTGCCGCCGACGTCCGCCATCTCCTGGTCGAGGGCGGGGCGGGGCTCGCCGGGGCGCTCCTCGGGCACGGATTCGTGGACCGACTGATTATCTTCCAAGCGCCGGTCCTGCTCGGGGCCGGGGCGCTCCCGGCCTTCGGGGGCGTGCCGTCGGGGATGGATGCGCCGGAACAGTGGCGCGTGGTCGAACGCCGCGAGTTCGGCGACGACCTCATGACCGTCTACGCCCCGTCCGGCCGCTGATTCCACCGCCGTCCGCCGCATGTTCACGGGTCTCATCACCGCCGTCGGAGAGGTGCGCGAGGTGTCCGCCACGGACGCCGGACGCGAACTCGTCATCGCGGCGCCCTTCACCGGGCTCGTCGCCGGCGAGAGCATCGCCTGCGACGGGGCCTGCCTCACCGTGCGCGCGTTCGGCGACGGCTGGTTCTCGGTGGCCGCGGTCGTCACGACCCTCGACCGCACCACCATCGGCGACTGGTCGGTGGGCAAGCGCGTGAACCTCGAGCGCGCACTCGCGCTCGGCGACCGCCTGGGCGGGCACCTGGTGCAGGGCCACGTGGACGCGGTCGGCACCGTGCGCGCCGTGGCCCGCCGCGACGACGCCTGGCTGATCGACGTCGCGGTGCCGCCCGAGGTGGACGAGCTGCTCGTGCCGCAGGGCTCGATCGCGGTGGACGGCGTGAGCCTGACGGTGAACGCGCTCCCGGCCCCCGGGCTCCTGCAGCTGAGCATCATCGACCACACCCTCCGCCACACGACGCTCGGCGCGCTCCGCGCCGGCGACCGCGTGCAGCTCGAGGCGGACCTCCTCGCCAAGCACCTCAAGCGCCTCGCGGCGCCCCTCCTGACCAAGTGACCATGTTCGGCACCATCGAGCAGGCCCTCGCGGACCTGCGCCAAGGCAAGTTCCTCGTCGTCGCCGACGACGAGGACCGCGAGAACGAGGGCGACCTCATCTGCGCGGCGGAGTTCATCACCCCGCAGATGGTCAACTTCCTCATGCAGGCGAAGGGGATGATCTGCGTCGCGCTGAGCCCGGAGCGCGTGCGGCAGCTCGGCCTCCAGATGATGGGGGACGAGAACACCGATGCCCTCCGCACCGCGTACACGGTCACCGTGGACGCAGCGCCCAAGCACGGCGTGACGACCGGCATCAGCGCGAGCGACCAGGCGACGACCATCCGCCTCACCGCGAGCCCGGCGACCCACCCGAGCGACCTGCGCCGCCCCGGCCACGTGCACCCGCTCCGCGCCCGCGAGGGCGGCGTGCTGCAGCGCGTCGGGCACACCGAGGCCGCGGTGGACCTCATGCGCCTGGCCGGGCTCCAGCCCGCCGGCGTGATCTGCGAGATCCTCACCGCCGACGGCAGCTCGGCGCGCCGGCCCGAGCTCGAGGCGTTCGCGCGGCAGCACGGGCTCACGTTCATCACCGTCGCGCAGCTCGTGGCGTACCGCCTGCAGAACGAACGGCTCGTGCATCGCGAGGCGGACGTCCGCCTCCCCACCGAGTTCGGCGAGTTCCGGCTGGTCGGGTACCGCAACGACGTCGACGACCGGGAGCATGTGGCCCTCGTGCTCGGCGACGTGCAGGGCGGCGAGGACGTGCTCGTGCGCATGCACTCCAAGTGCCTCACGGGCGACACCTTCCATTCGCTCCGCTGCGACTGCCGCTGGCAGCTGCACGAGGCGATGCGGCTGGTGGCCGCGGCCGGCAAGGGCGTGATCGTGTACCTCGACCAGGAGGGGCGCGGCATCGGCCTGCTCAACAAGCTCAAGGCGTACGCGTTGCAGGACGCCGGCGCCGACACCGTCGAGGCCAACGAGCGGCTCGGGTTCGCGCCCGACCTGCGGAACTACGGCATCGGCGCGCAGATCCTGCTCGACCTCGGCCTCCGGTCGATCCGGCCGATCACCAACAACCCCAAGAAGCTGGTCGGCCTCGAGGGATACGGCTTGCGCCTCGGGGAGCGCGTGCCGATCGTGTCGCCGGCGACGACGGAGAACGCCGAGTACCTCGAGACCAAGCGCACCAAGCTCGGTCACCTCCGGGCGCTCTGATGGCCGA
>CAZPJF010000464.1:0-2839 GCA_964586095.1 uncultured Gemmatimonas sp.
TCTCGAACAGCCCCTCCGGCGTGGACTCGCGGAGGCGGTCGAGGAGGGTCGACTCACCCGTGGTCGCGATCTCCTCGAGGACCTCGAGCACCTCGGGCGCGAAGCGCCGCCGGTCGCGCGCGAGGAGCTCGGTCACCGGCCGCGACTCGGCGGCCGCCAGCGCCCGCGCCGCGTCGGCGAACGGTGCGGGCACGGCCGGATCCTCCCCCTGCAGCTCGAGGAGGGCGACGATCTCGTGGAGGAGATGGGCTAGGGACCTGGAATCCACCCCCGCAATATAGGCGCGCCTACCCGTTCTCGACCCCGGCGTGCTGGCTGAGCTGGTCGATCAGCGCATGCAGCTGCTGCTCGGTGAGGTCGATCTCCTGCGCGGCCCCGTCGACGTCGAGCAGCCCGGCGCGCATGGAGACCGCCACCTGGTTGAGGTAGCGGATCTTCGCGAGGATGTCCTCGGTGTGCCGGCGGAGCCCCGTGAAGCGCCGCTTCTCGGCCAGCGCCCGCTTGTACCGCTTGATGAGCTCCGGCTCGGTGAGCCGCTTGGTCTGCGCGATGACCTCCTCGCGCGTGCGGCCGGGGAAGGCGCCGCGATCCGGCAGGCCCAGGTCGTCCCACGCCTCGTCCGCGAACCAGAGCCGGCCCACGTACTCGATCCCGTCCCACACGATGCGCACGGACACGTTGTAGCGGTGCCCACCGTGCTCGATGGTGCCGACGTGCGGTTGGACGATCTCGTCGTGGTGGGCCATCTAGGGGCTGACCAGGTGCTCGGTGGTGTCGAGGAAGGTCCGGACCGCGCGGAAGGTCTCCTCTGGGCGTTCAACATACGGCACATGGCCGCAGTCATCCAGCCAAACCCGCTCCGCCCCGAGCGCCGCCGCGACCGCCTCCGCCGACTCCAGGGGGATGGGGTCCTGCCTGCCATGGAGGACCAGCGACGGGATGCGCAGGTCACGCAGCGCCGGCACGAGGTCGAAGTCGCCAAGCGACTCCCAGACCGACTGCTGCACCCGGCCGGTGACACGGAACGGGGTGAGGTCCCTCGCGCGCCCGGGATCGGCGAAGTACCCCGCGACACTCAGCTCGAACGTGCGCTGCCGGTACTCGTCGGGCGCGCGCTCGCGGAGCCCGCTCGCCGCGAGCGCGTCGCGCAGCGCCGTCACCGCCGGACCGGACTGCCGGCGCGCGAACTCGGCTTCGAACCGGTCGCGGAACGCGCGGCTCACCGGCGCCGGATCGAGCAGGACCATCCGCGCCGGCACCGGCCCAGCGCGGCCGGCGGAGGCTTCGATCGCGTAGAGGAGCGCGAGCAGCGCCCCCCACGAATAGCCCACGAGCGACACCGGACCCGGCGCACACTCGGCCAGCACCGCCCGGAGGTCGTCCACGTGCGTGCGCCAGGTGATCGGTGTGCGGTCGTCGGTCCTCGACCGCCCGCCGCCACGCTGGTCGTAGAAGAGGCACTCGTGCGATGCGGCGAGCGCGAGGAGCTGCGGCAGCACGTAGTCGTGGTGCGCGCCCGGACCGCCGTGCAGCACCACGAGGCGGCTCCGCGGCGCGACCGGAGCGTAGCGGCACCAGTAGAGCGGGACGGCGGTCGACCGCGTGAAGCCGTCCGCGAGCGGGGGTGGGATCGGGGGCATCGGTCCGGGAGGAGGGGCGCTCGGTGCACCCCGTGCGGGAGGCCAGCCTAGAGGAAGGACGCGGCGACGCGCGCCGTGTTCACGTGCACGCGGACCGTGTCCGCGATGTCGCGGCCGTAGCCGCCGGCGATGACGATCGCGACCGGGACGCCGACCGCGCGCGCGGCCTCGAGGACCAGCGCATCGCGGCGCATGAGGCCGTCGAAGGTGAGCCGGAGCCGGCCGAGCGTGTCGCCCTCGTGCGGGTCCGCGCCGGCGAGGTACAGCACCAGGTCGGGGCGCGCCTGCGCGAGCACCGCCGGCAGCGCCCCGGCGAGGCGCTCGAGGTACTCGGTGTCCTCGGTGCCGTCCTCGAGCTCGATGTCGAGCCGGCCCTGGACCTTGCGGAAGGGGTAGTTCCGGCGGCCGTGCATCGAGAACGTGAAGGCGTCGTCGTCGCCGCCGAGCAGCGCATGGGTGCCGTTCCCCTGGTGCACGTCGAGGTCGATCACGGCCACGCGCCGGAGGCGTCCGCGCGCGCGCAGGCTCCGCACGGCGATGACCACGTCGTTGAGGACGCAGAAGCCCTCGCCGTGCGAGGCGAAGGCATGGTGGGTGCCGCCCGCGAGGTTCATCGCGATGCCGGCCTCGAGCGCATGCTCGGCCGCCTCGAGCGTGCCGCCGCTCGCGCGGAAGGACCGCTCGACGAGCCCCGCGCTCCAGGGAAAGCCGAGGACGCGCTGCTCCGCCGCGGGCATGCGGCCGTGGACGAGACGGTCCAGGTAGGCCGCGTCGTGCACGCGGCGCACGTCCTCGAGCGGCGCACGTGCCGGGTCGTGCAGCGCGGCCGGCGGCACCACGCCCTCGGCGAGCACGGCGTCGCGCAGCCGGGCGTACTTCGCGATCGGGAAGCGGTGGCCGTCAGGGAGCGCGATCACGTAGTGCGCGCTCGACCAGGCGTGCAGCGGCATCGGGGTCCGGGGGGTGGAGGGACGGCGCGCGTGGTGGAGTGCGCCCCGTGCGGCGTATGTTATGCAGGCCCCATCGCCCATTCCAGCGACCGTGTCCGACGACCCCAACCCTGCCCACCTCGCCCTCGCGCGGGCCTTCGCGGCCCTCGTGGCGCTCGTGCGCGAGCGGCCGCAGGCGGTGTCGGAGCAGCGCGACGCCGCGCGCGCGGTCGCCGACGCGGCCCGCGCGGCCGCGGTGACCTTCGTCCT
>CAZPJF010000465.1:0-2822 GCA_964586095.1 uncultured Gemmatimonas sp.
GCCGCAACATCCTGTGCAACGTCGTGGCGCCGGGCTTCATCAAGACCGACATGACCGACGCGATGACCGAGGAGGCGGTGAAGGCGCTCTCGGCGCAGATCCCCCTGGAGCGGTTCGGCGCGCCGGAGGACATCGCCGGCGTGGTGGCGTTCCTGGCCTCGGACCGGGCCGCGTACATCACCGGCCAGGTCCTCGCCGTCGACGGCGGGATGGTCATGTGAACGCCCGCCGGACCCGCCCGGTCCGGCGGGCCCGTGAACGTACCGTTCGACGTTTCGCCGCATATATTTAGGCCGTCTTCCGCAGTCCCACCCCTACGGAGTCTTTTCGCATGGCCGACCATTCCGCGAAGGTCAAGGACATCATCGAGAAGGAGCTCGGCGTCGAGCGTGAGAAGCTGACCGACGGCGCGAGCTTCATCGAGGACCTCGGCGCCGATTCGCTCGACATCGTCGAGCTGGTGATGGAGTTCGAGAAGGAGTTCAACATCGACATCCCGGACGAGGATGCCGAGAAGCTCCGCACGGTCGGCGACGCGATCGGCTACCTGAACGGCAAGATCGGCGGCTGAGATGGGATCACAGAAGCGCCGGGTGGTCCTCACGGGGGCGGGGTGCATCACCGCCGTGGGGAACGACCTTCCGACCACGTGGGCGTCGCTCCTCGCCGGCCGATCCGGCGGGGCGCCGATCACGCGGTTCGACACGACGAACTTCAAGGTGAAGTTCGCCTGTGAGACGAAGGGCTTCGACCCGGCGCTCTACATGGACCGCAAGGAGACCAAGCGCTCCGACCGGTTCACGCAGTACGCCCTCGGGGCGTCGGTGCAGGCGATGACGGATGCGGGGCTCGCCGGCGGCGGGTTCGACCCGCTGCGGTGCGGCGTGGTCATCGGCTCCGGCATCGGCGGGATCGAGACCTTCGAGGAGCAGCTGGGGGTCTACCGCGAGCAGGGCCCCAACCGCATCTCGCCGTTCTTCGTGCCGATGTTCATCGGCGACATCGCGGCCGGCGTGGTCTCGATGCGCTTCGGCGCCAAGGGGCCCAACTACGCGGTGCAGTCGGCCTGCGCGACGAGCGCGCACGCGATCGGCGATGCGTTCCGGATGATCGCCTACGGTGACGCCGACCTGATGATCGCCGGCGGGTCCGAGGCGGCCGTCACGCCGATGTCGATCGGCGGCTTCGGGAACATGCAGGCGCACTCGACCCGCAACGACGAGCCGGCGACGGCCTCGCGGCCGTTCGACGCCACCCGCGACGGCTTCGTGCTCGGCGAGGGGGCGGGGATCGTGGTGCTCGAGGAGCTGGGGCACGCCCTCCGGCGCAACGCCCGCATCCTCTGCGAGGTCGTGGGCTACGGCGCCACCGGCGACGCCTACCACCTCACGGGGCAGCCGGAGGACCACGAGGGGCTGCAGCGCTCGATGCGCCGCGCGCTCGAGGACGCCGGGCTGCACCCCGAGGAGGTGCAGTACGTGAACGCGCACGGGACGTCGACGCCGCTCAACGACCCCAACGAGATCCGCGCGATCAAGAAGGTGTTCGGCGCGCACGCCACGGCGCTCAACGTGAGCTCGACCAAGTCGTCGACCGGGCACATGCTCGGCGCGGCGGGGGGCGTGGAGGCGATCTTCACCGCGATGGCGATCGTGCACGGCGTGATCCCGCCGACGATCAACTACCGCACGCCGGACCCGGAGTGCGACCTCGACATCACGCCCAACGAGCCGGTGACGCGCGAGGTGCATGCGGCGCTCTCCAACTCCTCGGGATTCGGCGGCCACAACGCCACCCTCGCGCTGCGGCGTTTCAAGGACTGACGGGATGCCGGCGACCGCGCTGACGATCCCCTTCGAGCGCATCGCCGACCCCGCGGTGCGCCGCATCGCGGAGCAGGTGGCCGCCGGGACGCGCATCACCCGGGCCGACGGCGTCGCGCTCTTCGAGAGCCGCGACCTCACCGGCATCGGGCTCCTCGCCGACGCCGTGAACCGGGCGAGGCACGGCGACCTGGTCACCTTCGCGTCGAACCAGCACATCAACCCGACGAACATCTGCACGCTGCGCACCACCTGCGTGTTCTGCGGCTACGCGCGCCTCCCCAAGGAGGAGGGCGCCTACCGCTACACGCTGGAGCAGGTGCTGGCCGAGGCCAGGAGCGGCAACGACGGGATGACGCGCGAGTTCCACATCGTCGGCGGGCTCGACATGCAGGCCGGGCTCGAGTACTACACGACGATGTTCCGCGCCCTCAAGCGCGAGCTGCCGCAGGTGCACATCAAGGCGCTCACGGCGGTCGAGATCGCGCACATCGCGCGGATCGAGAAGCTGAGCTGGGCCGAGGTGCTGACGGCGCTCCGCGAGGCGGGGCTCGACACCATGCCGGGCGGCGGGGCCGAGACCTTCAGTGCCGCCGTGCGCGAGGAGATCGCCCGGAAGAAACTCGGCGCGGCCGACTACGTGGGCGTGCACCGCACCGCGCACCAGCTCGGCATCCGCACCAACACGACGATGCTCTACGGGCACGTCGAGTCGTTCGCGGACCGCATGGAGCACCTGCAGATGCTCCGTGACCTGCAGGACGAGACGGGCGGCTTCCTGGCCTACATCCCGCTCGCCTACCACCCGGACGACAACGAGCTCGGCCGGAGGCTCGGGCGGCAGGGCATCGCCACCTCCGGCGTGGACGACCTCAAGAACCTCGCCGTGGGGCGGCTCTTCCTCGACAACGTGGCGCACATCAAGAGCCACTGGATCATGGTGACGCCCGCCCTGTCGCAGGTCGCGCTCCACTACGGCGTGAACGACCTCGAGGGCAT
>CAZPJF010000466.1:0-2781 GCA_964586095.1 uncultured Gemmatimonas sp.
TCGCGCGGCAGGCGGGCGTGCCGGTGAAGCTCACCTGGTCGCGCGAGGACGACATGCAGCACGACTTCTACCGCCCCGCGGGGTGGCACAAGCTGCGCGGTGCCGTGGACGCCTCGGGGAAGCTCGTGGGGTGGGAGAACCACTTCGTCACCTTCGGCGAGGGCGGCCGGTTCGCGCAGGCGGCGGCCATCTCGCCCACCGAGTTCCCCATCGGGTTCATCCCGAACCTGCGGTTCGGCGTCTCGACCATGCCGCTCGGCGTGCCGACGGGCTTCCTCCGCGCCCCGACGAGCAACGCGATCGCGTTCGTCTACCAGTCGTTCATCGACGAGCTCGCGCTCGCCGCGGGCAAGGACCCGGTGCAGTTCCGGCTGGAGCTGCTCGCGCAGGCCGCGACGATCACGCCCGCGCCGGGCACGCCGCCCGCCCAGGTGAACGCCGAGCGCATGCGCGGCGTGCTGCAGCTCGTCGCCGAGAAGTCGGGATGGGGCAAGCGCACGCTCCCCAAGGGGCACGGGATGGGCGTCGGCATGCACTTCTCGCACCGCGGCTACTTCGCCGAGGTGGTCGAGGCGACGGTGAGCCCGTCGGGCGAGGTGAAGGTGGTGAAGGTCTGGGTGGCCGGCGACGTCGGCAGCCAGATCATCAATCCCAGCGGCGCGATCCAGCAGGTGCAGGGCTCGGTGCTCGACGGCCTCGCCGAGGCGTTCCGGCAGGAGATCACGATCGAGGACGGCCGCGTGGTGCAGAGCAACTTCGACGACTTCGAGCTGCTGCGCATCACCGAGGCGCCGCCGGTCGAGGTGCACTTCAATGTGACGAGCTTCCCGCCGACCGGGATGGGGGAGCCGGCGCTGCCGCCGGTGATCCCCGCCCTCACCAACGCGATCTTCGCCGCGACGGGCCGGCGCGTGCGCTCGCTGCCGCTCTCGCGGCACGACCTGAGCTGGAGCTGACCGGCGCGCTCGGGCGGGCGCGACGACCGGCGCGCTGGCCCGTGCTCCCGTCTCCCGAGGGGACCGCGTGAAGCAGTGGATGGAGACCCGGCAGGTGCTGGACGCGATCGGCGCGCTCGCCCGCGAGGGCCGGCGCGCCGCGCTCGCCACGGTGATCCGCGTGCACGGCTCGGCCTACCGCCACGAGGGCGCCAAGCTGGTCGTGGCGGAGGATGACCGCATCGTGGGCAACGTGAGCGGCGGCTGCCTCGAGGAGGACGTGCGCGAGGTGGCGCGGCGCGTGATCGCCACCGGCATCGCGGAGCGCCGCTCCTACTGCGGAGGCGCCAACGAGATCGCGGCCTGGGACCTCGGCGTCGGCTGCGAGGGCGAGGTCGAGCTGCTCATCGAGCCCGTGCGCGACGACCGCGCGGCGGAGCGCGCGGCGATCGAGGCCGAGGAGCCGTTCGTGGTCCGCACGGTCCTGCCCCCGCGCACCGACGGCGGAGCCGGTCGCGCCGGGAACGCGGCGGCCGCCTCCGCGCCGCTCACGCGCGAGGTCCTGCGCGGCCCGGCGGTGGAAGGGTGGATCGGGGAGGGCGCGTCGCGGCTCGAGGAGCACGACGGCGTGGCCTGCTTCGTCGACGTGCTCGCGCCCCCGCCGCGCCTGCTCATCGTGAGCGGCGGCGACGACGCGCGGCATCTCGCACGCCTCGCCGACGGCGTGGGCTTCCGGGTCGTCGTCGCCGACCGCCGCCCGGGGCTCCTCGCCGCCGAGCGCTTCCCGGCGTCGGTCCGGCTGGTGGAGACCGACGCCGCGCGCCTCGGCGAGCGCGTGGTGCTCGACGCGACCGACGCGGCGGTGGTCATGACGCACCACTTCGCCGACGACGTCGACTACCTGCGGGCCCTCCTGCAGAGTCCCGCGCGCTACCTCGGGGTGCTCGGCCCGCGCGCGCGCACCGAGCGCGCGCTGGGGGTCCTCCGCGCCGAGGGGCCGGTGGACGAGTCGCGGATCTTCGGGCCCGTCGGGCTCGACATCGGCACCGACGGCGCCGAGCAGGTGGCGCTCGCGGTGGTCGCCGAGCTGCTCGCGGTGCGGAGCGGACGCCGGCCGCGTTCGCTGCGGGAGCGCGCGGCGCCGATCCACTCGGCGGAGGCATGACCGCGCCGCGCGTCGCCGCGGTGATCCTCGCAGCGGGGGCGTCGCGCCGGATGGGGCGCACCAAGCAGCTGCTCCCGGTGCAGGGCGAGCCGATGGTCCGCCTCGCGGCGCGCCGGGCGCTCGCGGCGCGCTGCTTCCCGGTGGTGGTCGTGGTCGGGCACGACGCCGATCCGGTGCGCGCCGCGCTGGCCGACCTCGAGGTCTCCTTCGCGACGAGTGCCGATCCCACCGGGCCGACGAGCGCGTCGCTGCACGCGGGGCTGCGCGCCCTCGGTCCGGCGATCGATGCGACGGTCGTGCTCCTCGCCGACATGGTGCACGTCACCACCGAGATGATCGTGGCCCTGGTGCTCGCCGCCGAGCGCGGGACCGCGCCGCTGGAGGTGTCGCGCTACGGCGACGTGCTCGCGCCGCCCCTGCTCTTCCGGCGCGCGCTGTGGCCGGAGCTGCTCGCGTGGCACGGCGAGGGCTGCGGGAAGGCCGTGGTGCGCGCGCACGCGCAGGAGGCCGGGATGCACGACTGGCCCGCCGCCGCGCTGCGGGACGTGGATACGCCCGAGGACTACGCCGCGCTCGCGTGACGCGCAGTGCGCGCGATGTGGGTGGCGTGCCGCGGCCCGGCCCGGCGAGGGGCCGCGACGGCGTCGCGGCGGTCAGGGCCGGCCGGAGAACCGGCCGAAG
>CAZPJF010000467.1:0-2775 GCA_964586095.1 uncultured Gemmatimonas sp.
CCGCCCGCGCTCCCGCCGCGCCAGGTGCGGCGGGTCCGCCTGCACGAGCCCGACCGGCCGCACGATCCGCTCGACGACGCGATCGTCACCTGCTTCGGTGCGCCGGCCTCGTACACCGGCGAGGACATGGTCGAGTGCAGCGTGCACGGCGGCGCGCGGGTGAGCGCGGCGGTGCTCGCGGCCCTCGTGGCGGCCGGCGCGCGGCCCGCGCGGCCGGGCGAGTTCACCGAGCGTGCGGTGCGGCACGGCAAGCTCGACCTCCTGCAGGCGGAGGCGATCGCGGACCTGATCGACGCCCGGTCGTCGGCGATGCACCGCGCGGCCCTGCGCCAGCTCTCCGGCGCCCTCACACGCCGCCTCGGCGCGCTCCGCGAGGCGCTGCTGCACGTGGAGGCGCTCCTCGCGTACGAGATCGACTTCCCCGAGGAGGACGACGGCCCGCTCCCGCGTGCGCGCGTGACGGCCGCGGCGCGCGCCGCGCGCGAGGACCTCGCGGCGCTCCTCGCGACGCTCCCGCAGGCCGCGCTCGGGCGCGACGGGCTGACGGTCGTCCTCGCCGGCGCGCCGAACGCCGGGAAGTCGTCGCTCTTCAACGCACTGGCGGGCGAGCCACGCGCCATCGTGAGCGCCGTGCCGGGCACGACGCGTGATGCACTCGAGCTGCTCGTCGAGGACGACCCGTACCCGCTGCGGTACGTCGACACCGCGGGGCTGCGCGACAGCACCGACGCCCTCGAGCGCCTGGGGGTCGAAGTGAGCGAGCAGCGGCTCGCGGCCGCGCACGCCGTGCTCGTCTGCGGCGAGGACGATGCGAGCCTCGTCCGCGCCTGCGGCCTCGTGGCGGCACGGACCGCCGCGCCGCGGATCGCCGTGCGCACGAAGGCCGACACGCTGCCGCGCGCCGAGGCCTGGGAGGCGCCGTCGGGGCTCGATGCCGCGAGCGCGCTCGCGGTGAGCGCGCGCACGGGCACGGGACTCGAGGCCCTCCGCGAAGCGGTTCGCGCCGTGGCGCGCACGCTCGCGCCCGACCCGGCGGAGGAACTCCCGCTCGTCACGCGTGCGCGTCACGTGCAGGCCCTCGAGGCGGCGCGTCGCGAGCTCGTGGACTTCGAGGACGCCTGGGAGGGCGGGACGCTCCCCGCCCCCGTGGCCGGCACGCATGTCCGCGCGGCGATCCACGCGCTCGAGGAGCTGCTCGGCGGGATCGACGCCGAGGACGTGCTGGGGCGGGTCTTCGCGACGTTCTGCGTGGGGAAGTGACGCGCGATCCCGGAAAATGACGACGCGCGGCCGGCCCCGGAGCCGGTCGCGCGCGTCCACCGAGCGGTGCGCCGAAGAACTATGCTGTGCGGGCGGCCGCGTCGGCGAAGTGGAGCAGTTCCTGTGCCTCGGCCCGGAGGGCCCAGGCGATGCCCTTCTCGGCGATGGCGTCCTCGACCATCTTCGCGCCGAGCCAGTAGCCGGCGCGCTCGGGGAGGATGTAGCGCTGGACCGTGCGGGCCTCGTCGCTCATGCCCCCGGAGAGCCAGCGGAGCCGGAGGCCGAGTCCCGCGCGATCGAGGTCGTCGGAGACGACCCGGGAGAGGACGCCCTCGAGCTCGCGCACCCTCGCATACTGTCGGCGCTGGAACCCGAAGTACTCCCACGGGGCGTGCCCGGGGCTCAGCAGCCGCGACGCCTGCACGGCGAGCCCCTCATTTACGAGGTGCTCCCGCAAGGTCGCGTGGCGGCCGGTCTCCCAGTAGGAGTAGAAGCCGTTGGCCGCCCCGATGACGCGGCGCAGCTCGGCGCGGCTCGCGGGCGAGGTATAGCGGACGCAGTGCGCGATCTCGTGCGCGAGCCACATGGGGATGAGCTCGGGATCGAGCCCGAGGCCCCGCGTGGAGGGATTCGCGACGCTGGTGAAGTGCTCGAGGCAGACGAAGGCGACGCCGCGTCCGTTGATGACGAGCTCCCCGGCGTTGGCGGCGCCGACGCCGACCATCAGGACGACATCGACGGTGGAGTCGATCTCGAAGAGTTCGGTGCAGGCGGCCTCGGCCTGCTTGGCGAGCGCGACGACGTCCGTGCGCTCGAGCATGGCGCGCAGGTCGGTGCGATCCGCGCGGACGGTCTCGCGCACGACCTCGTTGAAGTGCGGCCCCGCGGGTTCGATGACGTAGTTGTGCCAGTACGCGCCGAGGACGGCGCGATGCGTCTCGAAGTAGCGATGGTATGCTGCGACCGGGTCGGCGCCCTGGAGGGCGGCGAGGAAGTCAGGCAGCAGATTGATCAGCATGCGGCGGGGGCGAGGCGAGCTGCGGACGGCCGGATCGGGGAATCACCGGGCGAACGATACCGATGCACGTGATTCGGGACAAGAGGACGTGATTGAAAGCAAACCGGTGCGGCGCGTCACATTCCTGCGACCGTTGGCGCACGTGGGGGGACGTCCGGCGCTAGAGGAGCTGCGGGTCAGCGCGTCCCGAACAGCCGGTCGCCCGCGTCGCCGAGTCCGGGGAGGATGTAGCCGTGCTCGTTCAGCTCGCGGTCGAGCGCGGCGGCGAGGATCGGCACATCGGGGTGCGCCTCGTGCAGGCGCCGGACGCCCTCCGGGGCGGCGACCAGGCAGAGGAACTTGATGCGACGTGCGCCGGCGCGCTTGAGCGAGGCGACCGCACTGGCGGCGCTCCCGCCCGTGGCGAGCATGGGGTCGAGCAGGAAGAAGGTCCGCTCGGCGCCGTCGGGCGGGATCTTGAAGTAGTAGTCGACCGGCTGGAGCGTGTCGTGGTCGCG
>CAZPJF010000468.1:0-2768 GCA_964586095.1 uncultured Gemmatimonas sp.
CGGACGGGCGCGCCGGACTCAGCGCCGGGCGGGGGCCCTGGATGCCGGCGACGCGGGGGCCCCTGGGGCGGGCGCAGTGGTGGGGTCGGCTTCCACGAAGCTGGTGTCGAACCCCTTCGACTTGAGCTGGTTCACGAACGCGGCCTTGTCGACCGACTTCATGTAGGCCTCCTTCGGCTCCACCAGCTTGCGCTCCACCAGGTCGATCAGCGTGTCGTTCATGGTGATCATGCCGAGGCGCTTGCTCGTCTGCATGATCGAGGGGATCTGGAAGGTCTTCCCCTCGCGGATGAGGTTGCTGATCGCGGGGGTGACGAGCAGGATCTCGCGCGCGGCGACGCGGCCGCCGCCGATCTTCTTGCAGAGGACCTGGCTCACCACGCCCTTGAGCGACTCGGAGAGCATCGTCCGCACCTGCTCCTGCCGGTCGGCGGGGAACTGGTCGATGAGCCGGTCGATGGTGCTCGCCGCGGTGGTGGTGTGCAGCGTGCCGAACACCAGGTGCCCGGTCTCGGCGGTCTCGATCGCGATGCTCACCGTCTCGAGGTCGCGGAGCTCGCCCACGAGGATGATGTCGGGATCCTCGCGCAGCGCGGCCCGCAGCGCGCTCTTGAAGCTCCCGGTGTGCACCCCCACCTGGCGCTGCGTGATGATGCAGTTCTTGTTCTCGTGGACGAACTCGATCGGGTCCTCGATGGTGATGACGTGGTCCGAGCGCGCCCGGTTCACGAGGTCGATGAGGCCGCAGAGCGTGGTCGACTTGCCGGAGCCGGTGGGGCCGGTGACGAGGACGAGGCCCTTGGTGAGGTAGCAGAGGTTCTGCACCTCGGCCGTGATGCCGAGCTGGTCGGCGGTGACGATGGTGCTCGGGATGACGCGGAAGACGGCCGCGGCGCCCTTCCGGTCGCGGAGGACGTTGGCGCGGAAGCGCGCGACGCCGGCGATCTCGTACGCGAAGTCGGTGTCGTTCGCGTCGGCGAACTCGCGGCGGTTCCGCTCCGGCATGATCGACGCGAGGAGCGACTCCATGGTCGCGTTGTCGAGCTTGCTCTGCCCCTCGATGCGCTCCATCTCGCCGGACTTGCGGAGGATCGGCGGCTCGCCGACGCGGAGGTGGAGGTCGGACCCGCCCTGCTCGACGAGCACGCGCAGCAGCTTCTCCATCGTCGAGCGCGCCTTGTCGGGATCGGCGACCGTGGTGACGACGTCGGTCACCTTGGCGTGCGGCCGCCGCGACGGCCCCGACGGCGGCTCGCCCGGGAGGGAGACGCGCTGGAGCATCCCGGTCTGGCGCTGGAACTCGCCCTGGTCGTCGACCACGATCTGCACCACGAGCTGCTCCCCCTGGAGCATGGCGCGCACGGCGAAGATCGAGTCCTCGCTCGAGTAGCGGAACTTGGTGGGCTGCTTGGCGTCGAGCTGCAGCGCGGCCTGCGGCGTGGCGATCTCCTTCAGCAGCGCGATCACCTGGGCCGCGGTCAGCGGCTTGGTGACCGGGCGGGGCTGGCCCTCCTTCTCGAGCACGGCCGCCTCGCCCTCGCGGAGGACGAGGGCGTCGGCGCGATTGGAGATCATCACCGAGAGCAGGCGGTCGAGTTGGGCCATGGGGGGTGGAAGGCGGAAGGCAGCTGACGGAAGGCGGCTGAACGCGGAGGCGGGGACGCGGGATGCGGTCAGGCAGAGACCAACCGCTCCACGATCGGCGGGCAGCACGCGTCGAGCGGGACGCCCTCGAGCTGGATCGTGGGGTGGTGGATGCCGAAGCGCGCCACCGCGGCGTGGAGCGACTCCAGCGCCTGCTGGTGGGTCGACGGGTCGGGGACGACGGCGTGGGCGCTCATCGCCACGACCCCCGACGCGAGCGTCCACACGTGGAGGTCGTGCACCTCGCGCACGCCGGGCACCGCCGCCATCGCCCGCCGGAGGGCGTCGAGCTCGATGTGGCGCGGCGTCGACTCGAGGAGCACGTCGACCGCCTCGCGCACGAGGCGCCAGGCCCCGGCGATGATCAGCGCGGTCATCACGATCGACGCGATCGGGTCGGCCAGGAGCCAGCCCTTCCACCGCACGAGCACCGCCGCCACGATCGCCGCCACCGAGCCGGCGAGGTCGCCGAGCACGTGGAGGTAGGCGGCGCGGATGTTCATCGAATGATGCGCGCTGCCATGCAGCAGCCACGCGGAGAGCGCGTTGACGCCGAGGCCGATCGCCGCGACGACGAGCATGAGGCCGCCGGCGACCGGCTCGGGGGCGGCGAGGCGGCGCACCGACTCCCAGATGATCACGGCCGAGGCCAGCAGCAGCACGGCGCCGTTGATGAACGCGGCGAGGATCTCCCACCGCAGGTAGCCGTACGTCTTCTGCGGCGTGGCCGGCTGGCGCGAGAACCAGGCCACGAAGAGCGAGAGCGCGAGCGCCCCGACGTCGGTGAGCATGTGCCCGGCGTCGGCGAGGAGCGCCAGCGAGTTGGCGAGCCAGCCGCCCACCACCTCGGCGACGAGGAACGCGGCGGTGATGACCAGGGCCCAACGCAGGCGCTGGGTGCCGACCTCGTGGTGGTGGTGGTCGTGCGCGTGGTCGTGCGCGACGGCGTGCGCGTGGTCGTGCGCGTGGGCGTGGGCGTGCGCGTGGGCGTTGTCAAGCGCCGCACCGCCCTCCGTCGGCTGGCGATTCATCACGCAATCGCCATAGCTTTCGCCCGTGTTCTCGCGCCTGTTCGCCATCGTCGCCCTGTTGGCCCTCAACGCCTTCTTCGTCGCGGTGGAGTT
>CAZPJF010000469.1:0-2764 GCA_964586095.1 uncultured Gemmatimonas sp.
CCGGCATCGCGTTGAGCCGCCCGGCGAGCAGGTGCCCGAGCACCGCACCGCGCCGCTGGCCGTCCGGCGTGTCGAACGTGAAGTCGCCGACGGTGGCATGGTCGCGGATCGTCGTCACCTGCGGCGAACCCGAGTCGCCCGGGATGATCCCCGCCACCGACACCGCCTCGCTGTACGTCGTGCCGTTCGTCGCCAGCCCCTGGTGCACCACGAAGGGCGCGGCGTCGACCACGCCCGGGATCGTCCGGACCGTCGCGAGCGCCTCCTGCCACCGCGGCATCCGCAGGTCCGCGCCGTAGGTGAGCACGCGCACGTCGGGGCTCCCCACGAGGATCTTCTCGCGCAGGTCGGTCTGCAGCCCGTTCATGACGCCCATGATCACCACGAGCGCGCTGACGCCGACCACCACGCCGGCCACCGCGATCACGGAGATGAACGAGAGCAGCCGGGACCCCCGCCGGCTCCGCAGGTAGCGCCAGGCGATCGAGAGCTCCAGGCGCGACAGCCCGGCGGTCATTCCGGCCGCATGAGCGGGAACAGGATCACGTCGCGGATGTGCGGCGTGTCCGTCAGGTACATGAAGAGGCGGTCCAGCCCGATGCCCACGCCGCCCATCGGCGGCATGCCGTACTCCATCGCGCGGAGGTAGTCCTCGTCGACGCCGGTCGCCTCTTCGTCCCCTGCCGCCTTCAGCCGCGCCTGGGCCTCGAATCGCGCGCGCTGGTCGAGGGGGTCATTCAGCTCGGAGAACGCGTTCGCGACCTCCTTCCCGTTGGCGAAGAGCTCGAAGCGCTCCGTGAGCCCGGGCTTGTGGCGGTGCGGCTTGGCCAGCGGCGAGAGTTCCACGGGGTAGTCGACCACGAACGTCGGCCGGTCGATCCGCGACTCCACGTGCGCCTGGAACAGCTCGTCCATGAGCTTGGGACGCGAGAGCGTCGCGAGGTCGCGCACGCCGGCGCGCTCGGCGGCCCGGCGCAGCTCGGCGTCGCCGAGCGCCATCACGTCGGCCACCCCGAGCGCCGCGGAGAGCGACGGCACCCACTCGATCCGCGGGAACGGCGGCTCGAAGGTCGGCACCGGCGCGGCCTCCCCGCCGTCGAAGCGCTGCCGCGGCCGCTCGCCCAGCACCTCGCGCACGGCGGTCGCCGCGGTGATCAGCAGCTGCTCCACGCGGCCCATCATCACGGTGTAGTCAGCGTAGGCCTCGTAGAACTCGAGCATCGTGAACTCCGGATTGTGCGTCCGGTCGATGCCCTCGTTGCGGAAGTCATGGCCGACCTCGTACACGCGGTCGAATCCGCCCACCACGAGGCGCTTGAGGTAGAGCTCGTCCGCGATCCGCAGGTAGAGCGGCATGTCGAGCGCGTTGTGGTGCGTGGTGAACGGCCGGGCCGCCGCCCCGCCGTAGAGCGGCTGCAGCACGGGCGTCTCCACCTCGAGGTACCCGAGCTCGTCGAGCGCGCGGCGGATCGCCGTGGTCATGCGCGACCGGGCGGCGAAGTGCCGGCGCACCTCGGGATGCACGGCGAGGTCGGCGTACCGCTGCCGCGAGCGCTGCTCGCCGTCCGCGAAGCCCGAGTACCGGACCGTCCGGCCGTCGATGACCTCCTCCTTCCCGAACGGGAGCGGCCGCAGCGACTTCGCCAGCATCTCCACCCGGTCGACCCGCACCGTGACCTCGCCCGTGCGCGTGCGGAAGAGCGGTCCGTGCACCCCGATCACGTCGCCGAGGTCGTAGTGCGCGAGCTGCGCGAACACGGCGTCGCCCAGCTGGTCCCGGCGGAAGTAGAGCTGCAGGCGCCCGGTGTCGTCCGCCAGGTGCGCGAAGACCGTCTTCCCGTGGCCGCGCCACGCCACCAGCCGGCCGGATACCTGCACGGCCGGTCCCTCCTCCTGAACGTCGGGGAGCAGCCCCGCCGCCGGCCCGCAGCCGTGGGTGCGCGCGAAGGCGTACCCGAACGGGGCCACGCCCGCGGCCTGCAGCGCCGCGAGCTTCTCGCGGCGCGCCTGCATCACGAAGTTGAGTTCGTCGCTCATC
This sequence comes from uncultured Gemmatimonas sp., assembly GCA_964586095.1. Taxonomy (GTDB): domain Bacteria; phylum Gemmatimonadota; class Gemmatimonadetes; order Gemmatimonadales; family Gemmatimonadaceae; genus Pseudogemmatithrix. The sequence continues at coordinate 2,039 of CAZPJF010000469.1, forward strand.
GCTCCGGGATCCCTACGCCGCGGCGCCGGCGGCGCCGTGCTGCTTCAGGAAGGCTTCGATGAACGGGTCGATCGCCCCATCCATCACCTTGTGCACGTCGGTGAGCTTGAGCTCCGTGCGGTGGTCGTTGACCATCGTGTAGGGCTGGAAGACGTAGCTGCGGATCTGACTGCCGAACGACACGTCCTGCTTGTTCGCGTCCATCGCGGCCTTCACCGCCGCCTGCTTCTCGATCTCGCGCTGGTAGAGCTTGTTCTTGAGCTGCTTCATCGCCGTCGCCTTGTTCTTGAACTGCGACCGCTCCTGCTGCGAGGCCACGACGATCCCCGTCGGCAGGTGCGTGATGCGCACGGCCGAGCTCGTCTTGTTGACGTGCTGTCCCCCGGCGCCGGAGGCGCGGTAGACGTCGATCCGCAGGTCCTCCTCGCGGATCTCGATGTTGATCTCCTCGTTGACCACCGGGTACACGAACACCGACGCGAAGCTCGTGTGGCGGCGCGCCTGCGAGTCGAACGGCGAGATGCGGACCAGCCGATGCACCCCCGACTCCGGCCGCAGGAACCCGTAGGCGTACTCGCCCTTGATCTCGAGCACCGCCCCCTTGATCCCGGCCTCCTCGCCCTCCGAGAGGTCGATGATGTCGACCGAGAAGCCCTTCCGCTCCGCCCAGCGCGTGTACATGCGCATCAGCATCTGCGCCCAGTCCTGCGCCTCGGTGCCGCCGGC
>CAZPJF010000470.1:0-2758 GCA_964586095.1 uncultured Gemmatimonas sp.
GAGGGCCTCGCGCACGCGCTGCGGCGCCCCTTCGATGCGCCACGCCTCGCGCCCGGCCGGGTCGACGAGCACGATGGTGCTGCCGTGCGAGATCATGCCGGTGTCCGGGTCGCGCTCGCGCGCGACGCGCCAGGCGTCGAGGGCGGCGTTCACCTCGTCCACGCTCCCGGAGAGGGCGCGGTCGTGCGGGGCGAGCTCCCACGCGGTCGCGATCGCGCCGAGCCGCTCCGGCGCGTCGCGCCACGGGTCGAGCGAGACGACGAGGAGCGGGACCGAGTCGGCCCCCTCGTCGGCGCGGGCGCGCTTGGCCTGCTGCACGATCACGGGACAGATGTCCTCGCAGTGGCCGAAGGCGAAGGTGACCATCACCCAGCGGCCGCGGTAGGCGTCGAGCCGCGTGACGCCGCCGAGCTGGTCACGCAGCGCGAGGGGCGGGGCAGGGGCGTGGCCGCGTGCCGGGAGCGCGGCCGAGACCGCGAAGGCCTCGCCGCCCGCGAGCCCGCGCGCCTCGACGACGCGTCGACCGGCGGCGAGCAAGCCGCTCGCGAGCAGGAGGACGACGGCGGCGGAGGCGGCGCGGCCGGCGAGGCCGCGGTGGAGCCGGGCGAGTCCGTCGCGCAGTTCCGCCCCCCAGACGATGACGAGCACGGCGAGCATTCCGATGGGCTCGCCGACGAGCAGGAGCCAGCCGCCGGCGTGCGGCAGCCCGGTGCGCGAGGCGCCGAAGCACACCTCGCGCGTGAGGACGACCCACGCCGGCGCGTCGGCGCCGAGCGGCGCCAGCGCGAGCCACCACCAGGCGGCGCTGATGGCGAGGATCGCCGCGAGCGCCACGACCGCCAGGGACGGCCGTGGCCTCGCGGGGTCGGTCAGCCGACCTTCCACAGGAACGAGAGGAGCTTCCAATTGGTGAAGTAGTAGGCGATGAAGGCGAGCAGGAAGATGGCGACGAGGACGATCGTCCCCGGCGTCGGGCCCATCCAGCCTCGGGCCGGCGCGTGCATCTCCTCGTTCCGCGTGTCGACGTCGGCCGCGTGCGTGGGCGGGTGCGTGAGGCCCTGCGGCACGCCGGCCATCGCGACCCCGCGCGTGATCTCGCCGAGCGGCTCGCCGAAGAAGACCGACTTCACGGCGATCAGGATGAAGCCCAGCGCGGCGGTGACGGCCAGGATGCCGCCGATCCCCATCAGCGCGAGGACGAGGTCCACCGCCGGGTTGAACTCGACGCCGAACGGCGCGCCGCTGAAGGAGATGTCCCAGTGGCGCCGCGGCACGCCGAAGCTCCCCGCGAACGTCATCCCCATCGACAGGAAGAGGATGCCGAACGAGAACAGGTACGGCTGGACCTTCGCGAACCCCCAGAAGGCGACCTTGCGCCGGAAGATCAGCGGCAGGAGGTAGTAGGTCGCGCCCATGAAGGCCATCGCGGTGCCGCTCACGACGGTGGCGTGGAAGTGCCCCGGCACGCGCAGCGTGTTGTGCGCGATGATGTTGATCTGCTCAGTGCCGATGGTCACGCCGGTGATGCCGCCGACGAAGCCGAAGAAGATCACCGACAGCACGAGCGAGCTGAAGCCCGGGTCGCCCCACGGCGCGCGCCGCAGCCAGCCGAAGAGCCCCTGCGTGTAGCCCCGGAGCCGCATCCCGAGCTCCATGCCGGCGGGGATCGTGAAGCCGTGGATCATCGAGGCCAGCACCGCCATGTACATGAAGTACGAGGTGTTGGTGATCTTCCACGCCGACCCGAAGCCCGGGTCCACGAGCAGGTGGTGCGCCGAGGCCATCGAGATGAACAGCACGTAGAGCACGAACGCGCTGCGGCTGACCTTCTCGTTGAGCACCACCGCGCCGACCGTCAGCGAGCCGAGCATGTACCAGATCGAGACCTGCGCGGCCATGTTGATCTGCTGCGACGAGTGGCCGAGCGCCCACCAGATCATCTTGTAGACCTGCGGGTCGATCGTCTTGACCAGCCCGATCGACCACAGGAAGGTGGGGATGTAGATCAGCGCGCCGTGGAGCAGCGTGATCACCGCGATGATCGCCGCGGTGAGCGCGCCGTACACGACCAGCGGCATCGACCCCTCGTAGGTGCGCTCGCGCCTGGCCAGGGTGATCGTCGCGAAGAACTGCGCGGTCACCAGCAGCGCGCCGACGGCGAAGAGGATGATGCCGAGGTAGAAGACCGGATGCGCCTTGAGCGGCACGTACGACGTGAAGAGCACGTCGGCGCGGCCGGTCCACTGCGCCCACTCGACCATCAGCGTCCCGAGGAGCATCAGGCCGAAGTTGAACCACCCGAACCGCGGCGCCGCCGGCCGCGCGTTGAGCAGCACGGTGCCGGCGAACCAGAGCACCGCCATCTCGAAGTAGATGATGAAGAAGATCAGCATGTTCATGCCGTGCACGCCGAGCAGCCGGTAGTACCAGGTGGCCGGGAGCAGGTGCACGGCCTGCCAGCGCGTCAGCACCAGCAGCAGCGCGGCGATCGCGCCGATGAGCAGCGACACCACGGCGACGACGGCGTTGGCCTTGACCAGCGCCTCGGCCTGCGAATGGATCCGCCGGCCGGTGGCGGGGCAGGTGCGGAAGGGGCCGACGTCCAGGGCGGGGGCGGTCACTGTTCGTCCCCCCGCTGGATGACGGCGGCCGCGTTGTCCGCGACCGGCGTGCCGGCCGCGTCCACCACGATCATGCGGCCCACCATCGTGTGGTGCCCGATGCCGCAGAACTCGTTGCAGATGATGCGGAAGTCGCC
>CAZPJF010000471.1:0-2743 GCA_964586095.1 uncultured Gemmatimonas sp.
CAGACCGCCGCCGCCGCTCCCCCCGCGCCGAGCATCCCGACCCGCAGCCCGGCCGGCGCGTGCCCGAGCAGCCGCTCGACCGCGAAGGTGAAGCCACCCACGTCGGTGTTGTCGCCGACGAGCTGGTCGTCCTCCACCCAGAACGTGTTCACCGCACCCACGCGCTGGGCGAGCGGCGTGCGGCGCGCGCACCGGGCGTACACGGCCTCCTTGTGCGGCAGCGTGACGTTCCCCGCCGCGTGCGCATCGGTGAGCAGCCCCATCATGGCGCCGAGCTCGGCGGGCGTCACGTCGAGCGCTTCGTAGCGCAGCGGGATCCCCGCCGCCGCGAGCGCCGCATCCTGGAACATGGGCGAGAGCGAGTGGGCCACCGGATGCCCCACCAGCACCAGCCGCCCCGGCAGTGGCTTCACGGGCCCCCCGCCCCGCGCTCGGCGAGGATCCGGTCGAGCACCTTCCCGATCTCGTTCGCGAGCTCGGCGAAGGTCTGCCGGTACACGTCGAGCTCGCCGCCGAACGGGTCCTGCACCGGGCGCCCGGCGCTCGAGCGCGAGGCGAAGTCGGTGAGGAGGTGCGTGCGCGCGTCGCCGCCCAGCACCACCGCGCGCTCACGATGATGCGGGCTCATCACGAGGATCAGGTCCGCCGCCGAGACGAGGTCGCGCGTGAGGACCTGCGCCCGATGCGCGTTGAGGTCGAGCCCATGCTCCAGCGCGACGAGGAGCGCGCCATCGCTCGCCGGCGCACCCTCCCAGGCGCTGGTCCCCGCGCTCGCGACGGTGACGTCGTCCAGCCCGCGCTCCCCCGCGAGGCGGCGCGCGATCGCCTCGGCCATGGGACTGCGGCAGGTGTTCCCGGTGCAGACGAACAGCAGGCGCACGGTCAGCGGTCTCCGATGAGGTCCGGTACGCTCTCCCGCAATCTAGCGGCGGGGATGGCCCCGGGCCGGATGACGCGTGGCGCGCGCCCGGTGCAGTCCACCACGGTCGACGCGGGGCTCGGCGGCAGGCGCCCGCCGTCCAGCAGCCGGATCGTCCCGCTCCCCAGCTGCGGGCCCCACTGCGCGAGGATCTCCCCCGCGGTCACCGCCGGCGGCTGGCCCGGCAGGTTGGCCGACGTGCTCGTGATGGGGTCGCCGAGCGCGCTGATGAGGCGCTGGAGCCCCGTGTGCGGGGTCCAGCGCACCGCGATGCCGCCCTCGGGGCCACGCAGGCGTTCGGGCACGCGCCGTTCTCCGCCGGGAAGCACGAGCGTGAGCGGACCCGGCCAGTGCCGCGCGGCGAGCATCGACGCCGAGCGGGTGAGGTGCAGCCCCAGCCGCGCGAGCATCGGCGTGTCCGAGATCAGCAGGAGGAAGGGCTTGGCCGGCGGCCGCCGCTTGAGCTGCACCAGGCGCTCCACGGCGTCGCGGTCGATCATGGTGCCGAAGCCGTACACCGTCTCGGTGGGGTACGCGAGGATCCCGCCGGCCTGCAGGTGCGCGATGGTCCCCGCGAGGGCCGCGCCGACCTCCTCGGGCGACCAGAAGGGGACGCCGCGCGGCTCGGGCACGCGCTACTCGCCGAGCGGGAAGAGGGCCTCGGCGCGCGCGAAGTCGGCCTCCTCGGTGACCTTCATGGCGCGCTCGCTGCCGCGCACCACGTGCACCGGGACGCCGAGGGCCTCGCAGAGCGCGGCATCGTCGGTGGCGGCGGCGTGCGTGCCGTTGGCGCGGGCCTCGCGGTGCGCTCGCTCGAGCAGGTCGCGCGGGAAGCCCTGCGGCGTCTGTGCGCGCCAGAGCCCGTCGCGGCCCACGGTGCCCGTGATGCGGCCGTCGGCGTCGACGCGCTTGAGCGTGTCGACCACCGGCAGTGCCGCGATCGCGCCGTGCCCCTTCCGCGCCTCCGCCACCACGCGGTCGATCATCTCGGGGCCCGCGAACGGCCGCGCCGCGTCGTGCACGAGCACATAGCGGCACTCGGCCGTGAGATCCTCGAGGCCGTTGGCGACGGACTCCGCGCGCGTCCTCCCCCCCACCGAGAGGAGCATCCGGTCGGTGTCGCACTGGAAGATCCAGGGCGGCGGGTCACCGGCGTAGCGCTGCGGCAGCACGCAGACGACCATCGCGACGTCGGGACGCGCCTGGAAGGTCTGCAGCGCGTGCAGCAGCATCGGCTTGCCGGCGATCCAGCGGAGCTGCTTGAGCTCGCCGCCGCCCACGCGGCTGCCGGAGCCGCCGGCGACGATCACCACGCCCACGTCGCGCGCGACGCGCGGCGACGCGGCGGGCGCAGGCGCCGACGCGGGCGTCTCGCGCCCGAGCGGCCGGCCGGCGTCCCGCGCCCCGTCGCTCACCGGAAGAGCGCCTTGAAGAGCGCGCCGAGGTCGGCGACGCCGTGGACCTTGAGCGCCTTGGGCGCACGCCGCGGCACGCTGCGCTCGCCCACGTACGCGACCGTCATCCCCATCTTCTCCGCCTCCGCGAGCCGCCGCTCCACCTGCGACACGGCGCGGACCTCGCCGGCGAGTCCCACCTCGCCGATGAGCACCGCCTCCGCGGGGAGGGGCCGGTCGTAGACCGAGCTGGCCAGCGCCGCCGCGACGGCGAGGTCGCCGGCGGGTTCCTGCATCCGGACGCCGCCCACCACGTTCAGGAACACGTCGAGCTGCGCGAAGCTCAGCCCGGCGCGCTTGTCGAGCACCGCGAGGAGCAGCGCGAGGCGGCGGCCGTCGTAGCCGGTGCTCACGCGCTGCGGCGTGCCGA
>CAZPJF010000472.1:0-2739 GCA_964586095.1 uncultured Gemmatimonas sp.
GGAGAGCTGCGGGTTCTGGACGTTCTCCCACTCGAGGTAATCCTCGAGGGTGAGGCGGTCGCGGCGCGCGGCCTGGGCGTCGGCGGCGGCCGGGAGGGCGAGGGCGAGGAGGACGAGCGCCAGCCGCGCGCGCCGTCCGGGCGGGAGGGTGGGGGCCATCGGATGCTCCGGGTTGCGGGGACGGCTTCGATGATACGACGCGGGGCCGGGGTTCGCGAGCGCCGCGCCGGGCCGCTCACCGCGCCGGCGGCACCACCTTCCAGAACGCGATCCCGCTCGCCTGCTGCCCGATGTCCACCGTGCCCACCTTCGCCCGCCCCGGCACGTCGTACACGTCGACCTTGCCGGGCATCGCCCCCACGCCCTCGCTCGTGACGAAGGCGTAGCGCGAGTCGGTGGACATCGCGACGCCATGCGCGACGGTGTTGCTGGTGGGCAGCTGCGCCAGGCTCGCGCCGCTCGCGAGGTCGAAGATCTCGACCTTGTGGCCCTGCTTGAGCGTCGCGACGAGGTACCTCCCGTCCGGCGTGACGCCGAGGTTGTAGGGGCCGCGCCCCGTCTTCAGGCGCCGCGACACGGTCCACGTCGCGTGGTCGATCTCGAGGATCTCGTCGGCCTTGTTGCAGGCCACGTAGACCTTGCGGCCGTCCGCCGACGGCTGCGCCCACGTCGGGGAGCAGCTGTTGGGCGCCATGGCGTGCTTGTGGCCCTCCATCGCGAGGTAGCCGACCTGCGCGGGGTCGTCGGTCTCGCCCTTGGAGACCTTCCGCGCGCCCTCCATCCACATCCGGAGCATCTCGCCGCCGTCGGCGGGGAGCGCGCCCTCCTTCCCCTTGGCGAGCGAGAAGCGGCGGCTCACCGCCATCGCGCGGGTGTCGATCTCCACCAGCTCGTCATCCATCATGCAGCCGGAGTACTGGAAGCGGCCGTCGGGGGAGACGCGGCTGCCGTGCGGCATGGTGCAGGTCACGATGCGCGCGACCTCGGTGAGCGTCGGAGTGTACACCACGCTCACCGACGACGGCACCATGTCGCCGTGGAGGTTGAAGTTGGCCGAGAAGGTGTAGCGGCCGTCGGGGGTCACGTCGATCGACGCGGGGAACGCGCCGAGGAGGACGCCGGGCCCGGCGAGCGTGTCGGGCCCGAGCACGTACTGCCAGTACTTGCCGTCGGGGAAGCCGTGTCCCGTGGTCATGTGCAGGTACTTGCCGTCGGCGGAGATGGTGAGGCCGTGCGGCCCCTCCATCTCGGCCTGCATCTCGCCGATGGGGATCTCCTTCTCGACGACGGTGCCCTCGGGGCCGAAGCGGATGCGGTAGATCTTGTCCGCGCTCTCGGCGCCGGCGTAGGCGTAGTAGGTCGCGACCGGGGGCGCGGGCCGCGCGGCGGTCGGCCCCTGCGCGCCGAGTGCGGCGGGGGCGAGGGCCAGGGCGGTCAGGAGGGACGCCCAACCGTTTCCGTGGTTGCGGCGTAGCTCAATGCGCTGCATCGTCTCATCCTTGCTGTGTCGGTCCACCATCCGCGGAGCACGCACCACATGAAGACGTTAACACCGCGCCCCTCCCTCGTCACGCACGTCGCCCGCGCGGCGTTGTGCGCGGCCGCGGCGGCCGCGGCGGCCGCGTTCGTGTCGCCCGTCGCGTCGCCCCTGTCGGCCCAGCAGGCCGCGCCCGCCGACCGCCCGGCCATGCGCGGCGCGCCGCAGGATGCGGTGCCCGCCGCCAAGCTCGTCGCCGAGCCCGCCGCGCTCACGCTCCGCGCCGGCCAGACGGTCACCTTCCGGGTCCGCGCCTACGACGCGCAGGGGAAGGAGATCCCCAACGCCTTCGTGCGCGTGATGGGCGGCAACCGCGCGCTCCGCTTCACCGACACGACCGTCACCGCGACCGCCGCCGGCAAGTTCGAGGCGACCGCCATGGCGCTCGGCGCGAACGGCGCGCCGATCACGCTGGCGATCCCGGTCTCGGTCACCTGGCCGGCGCTCGCGCGGGTGGAGATCGCCACCGACAAGCCGAGCGTGTACGCGGGGCTCACCGTGCCGCTCAAGGCCAAGGGCTTCCACGCCGATGGCAGCGAGCGCACCGGGCTCGCCGGCACCTGGCGCACCTCCGACGCGAAGGTCGCGACCGTCAACCGCTTCGGCGACCTCACGGCGCTCGCGCCGGGCAACGTCACCGTGACCCTCGAGGCCGAGGGGGTGCGCGCCACCCGGACCGTGACCATCGCGGCCAACCCGGTCGCCTCGCTCCAGATCGACGTGGCGGAGAGCATGATCCGCACCGGCGACGTGATCCACCTCAAGGCGGTCGCCAAGCGGGCGAACGGCCAGGTGGTGCCGGACGCGCCGATCACGTGGAGCTACACCTACGTGCCCGACGACTCGATCGCGCCCGCCGGGCTGCCGGGCGGCGCCGGGATCGTGCAGTTCGACCGGTTCGCCGCGAACTACCCCGGCCGCTACACGCTGCTCGCGCAGTCGGGCGGCGCCTACGCGCAGTGGGCGGTGCAGGTGAACCCGCGTGACGTCCGCCAGCGGATCCAGGTGACCGGCCGCGGCAACATCAACACGTCGCACACGTCGGACCTCTGGCCCTGGACCGGGAAGAACGGCCGCGACTACGTGCTCGTCGGCACCTGGGGCGGCGACGGCTACGGCCTCGTGTTCGACATCACCGACATGGACAACATCGTGAAGACGGACTCCATCAAGGTGGACGCCCGCACGATCAACGACGTGAC
>CAZPJF010000473.1:0-2732 GCA_964586095.1 uncultured Gemmatimonas sp.
GACGTTCGTGTTGATACGCATAACGGGTGTTCCTCCGATGGAACGGTGTGTGGAGCGTCCGTGCTCCGTGGTCGCGACGGGCGGTCACCCGTCAGGTGCTTCACGCCTCAGTGTCGTCCGGGCCGCGCAGGACTTGAGCCGCCGCCACGAAGTCGAGCGCGAGCGGCGCGCGCGCGCCGAAGCGCGCATCGCCGAGCGCGAGCTGCCGCCCGCGCCGCGACGGCAGCGCGATCGCCACCGGCCCCTGCAGGTTCGCCGTCAGCGGCTCGTCCACGCCGCGCGGCAGCGTGACGATCGCGAACACCGCCACCTCCGTCGCGCGCGCCGCGCCGAGGACCGTGAGGTCGTGCGCCGTGAGCTCCACCGAGAACGCGGGGAACGCGTCGAACGGGTCCGCCAGCAGGAACGCCAGCGCCGGATGGTCCGTCGAGTGCAGCCAGCACCACCCCGGCCGCCCCGCGGCCACCAGCACCCACTCGCGGCACGACGCGAACCCGAAGAGCCCGTCGGGGAACTCGAGGATCGCCGACTCGTCCACGACGAGGTCGCCGAGCAGCTGCGAGCGCACGCGACGCCGCTTCAGCTTGTGCACCTGGCCGTGCCCCTGGCCGTGCACCTGGTTGTGGATCTGGCTGTGCGCCATGCCCTGCCCGTGGGCGGCCGGCAGCGGGGAACCCATCATGACCGGGGCGGGAGCGCTCATCGCAGGTAGTCCGAGAGGTTGAGGCCGAGCACCTTGCTGCTCGTGAGGAGGGCCGACTGGTAGGCGTTCTGGCGCTGGACGAGCTGCACCGCCGCCTGCTCCACGTCCACGTCCTGGATCGTCGAGCGGAAGGCCTGCAGGCTCCCTTCGAACGCGTCGAGGTTCGCCGCCACCAGGTCCACGGTGCCGGCGCGCGCGCCGAGCGCCCCGATGCGTTCCTGCACCTGCGCGAAGGCCGCGGTGAGGCTGCGCCCCACCGCCTGCAGCGGCGCGATGCCGGTCGACGACAGCGGTGTCGAGAGCTCGACCGCGAGGTCGCGCACCGCGTCGAGCACGCCGGTGTCGATGAAGAGGGTGTCGCCGTCGTCCGTCGGCACGAGCACGCGCCCGGCGTCGATCTCGATCGCGCGGTCGCCCGCGGCGCCGGTCGTGGTGTACGCGAGCGCCGCGCCCGTGCCGGACGCCGTGAAGGGGGCCTCGGTCGCGCGGTGCCCGCCGAAGAGGTACTCGCCCTCGACCATCGTGTTGCCCAGGGCGACCAGTTCGTTGAAGATCCCCTCGGCCTCGCGGGCCATCGTCGCGCGCGACTGCGCGTCGACCGTGTCGGTCGCCGCCGCGACCGCGAGCTCCTGCGACCGCGTCAGCAGGTCGGTGACCTTGGACAGCACCTCGTCCTGCACCGCGATCCGCGACTTGGCCGTGTCGAGGCCGCGCCGGTACTGGGTGATCGCCCGGAGGCGGCCGTCGGCCGCCATCACGTCGCGCGCGCCCACCGGGTCGTCGGACGCCGTCGTGATCCGCCGGCCCGTGGTCAGCTGCAGCTGCGCGCGGACCATGGCCTGCGCCGTGGTCTGCAGCGCCGCCAACTGGTCGCGCACGAGCAGGTTGCTGGTGACTCGCATGGGTACCTCTGGTGCCGAAGGGGGTCCCGCTGGCTATCATTCAGCCACGGACGAGGGCCGCGACCGGGATCGCCCCGCGCGGCCACACGTCCATGGCTTCAGTGTCGGCCGTCGGTCCTCGCACTTGAGTCGGGCGCGTGGTCCCCCGCGGCGGGCCCTGGAGACGAGACCCGCTGGCCGCCGGTCCCTCCCGCCTCGCGCATGGCCCAGATCCTCTTCGTCGACGACGACCCGACCGTCGGTGCGATCCTGCACGACACGCTCTTCCGGATGGGGCACCAGCCGTTCGGCGCCTCCAACATCCCGGAGGCCCTCGGCGTCCTGCAGCGCGAGTCGCTCGACCTCATCATCCTCGACCACCGGATGCCGGGGATGACCGGACTCGAGTTCCTCGAGTTCCTCCGCGAGGAGGGGACCGACGTCCCGGTCATCATGCTCACCGGGCACGGGTCGATCGAGCACGCGGTCGCGGCGATCAAGGCGGGCGCCGTCGACTACATCACCAAGCCGGTCCGCGCTGACCAGCTCGAGGTGGCCGTGAGCGCCGCCCTCGAGCTCGCGCGCCTCCGCCGCGAGAACGAGGTCCTCCGCAACGAGGTGATGGCGCTCCGGCACGAGCGCCAGATCATCGGGGACTCGCCCCAGATCCGGCAGCTCCTGCACGTGATCGCGACCGCCGCGCCCACCCGCGCGACGGTGCTGCTCCAGGGCGAATCGGGCACCGGCAAGGAGCTCGCGGCCCGCGCCATCCACGAGGCCAGCCCCCGCCACGCGGGCCCGTTCATCCAGCTCAACTGCGCCGCCATCCCCGAGAACCTGGTCGAGTCGGCGCTCTTCGGGCACGAGAAGGGGGCCTTCACCGGCGCCCTCAAGCGCGTCGAGGGGGCCTTCGAGCGCGCCGACGGCGGGACCCTCCTGCTGGACGAGATCTCGGAGATGCGGCTCGACCTGCAGGCCAAGCTCCTGCGCGTACTCCAGGAGCAGCGGTTCGAGCGCGTGGGCGGGACGAGCTCCCTCACGGTCGACGTGCGGATCATCGCGACCACCAACCGCGACCTCTCCCAGGAGTCGCAGGAAGGCCGGTTCCGCCAGGACCTCTTCTATAGACTGTCGGTCATCCCGATCCG
>CAZPJF010000474.1:0-2719 GCA_964586095.1 uncultured Gemmatimonas sp.
ATCCGGCGCGTCCTCGAGCGTCACGGAGCCGGCCAGCCCGGGCGTACCGCGCGCACGCCGTTCCTCCCGTCCGCCGCCCGCCGCCTCTGCCACGACGGCGGCAGGAACGCGACCCGCGAGGCGCGCGAGCGGAATGGCTAGCGCGAAGTGCTCGACGCCCGGCAGCCCCTCCGAGAGCGCGCTCGACGCGAAGCGCAGCGAGACGATGGCGCCACCCGACTCGTCGCGGAGGGTGAGTCGATGCGGGCCGTTCGTGGAGGGCGGCGTCACGCCGCGCGTCGTGAAGACCGGGTCGAGCGTGACGCGTCCACCGGTGATGCTGCCGCTCACCAGCATGACGTCCGTCTCGTCGAGCGTGGCGTGCGAGGCCGAGGGGAAGGTCGCCGTGTCGCGGTGGGCGAGCACCCCCGAGTAGGTGAACGCGCTCGTCCACGCGGGCTCGCAATACGACATGAGGTCGGGCGTCGACGCCGGCAGCACGCGGTCGGTGCGGGCGTCCCAGCCCAGGTCGCCGATCCGGCCGTCGGCGAACGGGTACCGCGGGTCGGCGCTCCCCCCGGACAGACCGCACGGCGCGTGTGCGCGTCCGAAGTTGTGCCCGAGCTCATGGGCGATGATGGGGGCGGCCGACGCGAGCTGGTTCCAGACGAGGACCGATCGCCCGGGGAGGTAGCCGATCCCTGCGATACCGGCGGTGTAGTCGACGCCCATCATGCCGACGTAGTGGCGCGCGCCACCCTCGAGCATCCGGAGCGCCTCGACCTCCGCGAGAATGCGAGCCCAGCCCTCGCCGTCGAGCGCGGTGGGACGCCGCGAGGACGTGACGTACGGGGCGCGCACGTCGAAATCGAGCTGCTGGAGCGGCAGCGCCGCGTACGTCTCGTCGAGCAGTTGGGCGGCCAACGCCGGGCTGATCGCCACGTCGGTCGGCATGCCGGCGAACCAGACCGGGATGAGCCGGACGGTTAGCGGCGGGACCTCGCGCACGTCGACTTCGCCGGTCGCGCCATCGCGCGGCCAGCGGTCGTTCGCACTGCTGGAGTCGGTGAACCGGTCATCCGGATCCAGGTCCGCCTCGACGCGCACGCCGGCGCGGATCAGCTCGCCCGGAACGCGGAGGGTGACCGCCGCCCACTCACCCTCGGCCGGTGTGGTGGGGATCCCGGCGGTCATCGCCGAGGGCACGAGCGAGTCGAGCAGCGTCACCGCGCCATCCAGCAGGCGAACGCGGATGGTCGGACGGAGCGTGTTGGAGCGGCTCGCCTGCAGGAAGACGCGAAGGAGCGCCGGGCGACCGGGTATGAGGGGCACGTCGCCCGCGAAGGTCTGGACCGCTTGGGAGAGGTGCACCTGCGCGATCCGCGCGTCGAACGTGCCGCTCGCCGGCGCGTAAGTCACGGGCACGGTGGTGAGGGACTCCGAGCGGATCTCGATCGTGTCGAGCGCCGCCGCCTGGAGCACGACACCGCCATCCAGGAACGCGCGCGCGTCAAGCTCGTAGGTGTCGGGCGCGAGGTACGGGACGGTGTCCCCCCGTACCGGGACGTCGACCGTGGCACCGCGGTAGAGCGAGCGCAACCGTGCGGTCGACGCGGCGCCGGCCGGAAGGCCGCTCAGGTCGAACCGCAGCGCACCCGAGGGCGGCTGCGGTTGGACGGTCGTGACGACCGGCCGCGACGAACGGGGGTGGCTGATGACCCCGTCCGTCGTGGAGGCGTAGCGATACGGGAACGCGTCGAACGTGACGCCATGGATCCACGACCAGCCGGGTCGCGCGCGCACCAACGTATCGCCGAAGATCTCGAGCGTGTCGGGTAGGAAGCCGTGCACGATCCGGGCGCGCTTCGGGACATGGGCGGGAAAGTCGATGAACCGCACGTCGAGCGCGGACGTCGTCAACGTGAAGTTGATGACGAGTTCGCGGCTCACCGGACCGCCTTCGATCGTGAGCACACCGGCGGGGGCGTAGTTCCACGAACTCGGCCCTCGCTCGAACGGACCGGGCATGATCGTCCAGTCGCCCGCCGTGAGGCCGCGATTCTCGCTCGGCACCATGATCTCGTGCATGGTCCCGTCGGGCGCTCGCATCCGCACCGGCGTCGGGAGGTCGTCGGGGAGGTTCGCCCCCTTCACGATGAGCCCGCCCGTCTCCCACACGAAGTCGAGCACGAGCGTGAGCGGCTCGCCGCCCACGAGGCGCACGTCCCGCGGTGCCGGGGGGCGGATCCGATCTGGCGCGACGCTCGCCGCGCTCGCGCGGACCAGATAGCGTCCAGCCGCCAAGTCGCTGAGCACCCCGCCGGCCGTCGCCACGATCGAGTCGCCGCTCCCGTCGACCAGCACGACCCGGAACGGCACCGAGTCAGGGAGCCCGCGCACTGAGAGCGTCAGGTCCGCCGTCGACGGGGCGGTGGGCCGGTCGCAGCTCACGCTCACCGCGACCATCACGACCAGCGCGCGCCACCCGCGCATCGGTCAGAACACCAGCAGCAGCGGATTCTCGATGAGCCGCCGCAACGTCTGCAGGAACCTCGCCCCCACCGCCCCGTCGATCACGCGGTGGTCGCAGCTCATCGTGACGCGGAGCCTCTTGCGGACCTCGAAGCCGCCGTCGGCGCCGACGACGACCTTGTCCTCGATCGCGCCGATCGCGAGGATGCCGACCTCGGGCGGATTGATGATCGCCGTGAACTGGTCGATCTGCATCATGCCGAGGTTC
>CAZPJF010000475.1:0-2711 GCA_964586095.1 uncultured Gemmatimonas sp.
TCGGCGTGACGAAGTTGTACTTGGCGTAGTCGCGCACCTCGACCTTGTCGCCGAGCTCCTGGAAGAGGTCGGAGAAGGGCCAGGGGGTGTAGCAGTTCCAGTTCACGAGGTCCGGCTTCCAGTCCTGCGCCATCCGGTACGTCTCCTCGAGCGTCTCCGGCGTCTCGTTCTCGAGGCCCACGATGAACTGCGCCTCGGTCACGATCCCGTGCTGCCGCAGGAGCGCGATCGCGCGCTTGGACTGCTCGACCTTGATCTCCTTGTTGAAGCGGTCGAGCTTGAGCTGCGCGGCGGCCTCGGTGCCGAGCGAGACGTGCACGAGCCCGGCCCGGCGGTAGAGCGGGAGCAGCGCCTCGTCGCGCAGGATGTCGGTGACGCGGGTGTTGATGCCCCACTGGATGCCGAGGTCGCGGCGGATGAGCTCCTCGCAGAGCTCGACGAACTTGCGCCGGTTGATCGTCGGCTCCTCGTCGGCGAGGATGAAGAAGCCCACCTGGTGCTCCCGCACCAGCAGCTCGATCTCGTCGACGAACTTCCTGGGGTCGCGCGTCCGGTACTGCCGCCAGAACTTCCACTGCGAGCAGAAGCTGCAGGTGAAGGGGCACCCGCGGGCGAAGTTGGGGACGGCGACGCGGCAGCCGAGAGGGATATAGATGTACTTGCCCCAGTCGAGCATCCCCCAGTCGGGCGTGAGGGCGTCGAGGTCCTGGATGGGCGGATGCGGCGTGGTGGCGAACGGCGCGCCGTCCTTCCGGAAGGCGATCCCCGCCACCGTCGCGGCCTCGTGCGGGAGCCGCCCCTCGCCGAGCGCGCGGACGAGGTTCACCACGACCTCCTCCCCTTCGCCGCGCACGATGTAATCGATGGCGGGGCACTCGGTGAGGACCTGCCCATACATGAAGGTGCCGTGGATGCCGCCGAGGACGGTGGTGGCCCCGGGGTGGAGGCGCTTCACGAGCGCCATGGTCTCCTGCGCCTTGTAGATGGCGGGGGTGATGGCGGTGCAGAGGACGAGGTCGGGTCGCTCCGCGGCGAGGAGGGCGGCGAGGGCGTCGTCGCCGATGTGGTCGGTCATCGCGTCGATGAACCGGAGGTCGCGGTAGCCGGCGGCCTTGAGGGCGCCGGCGATGTACGCGACCCAGGCGGGAGGCCAGTTGCCTGCGATCTCGGCTCCACCGGAGTGGTAGTTCGGGTGGATGAGCAGGATCCGCATGCGGCTGCCTCCGAGGCGAGTTGTCATGAACGCGTGACACCTTGTTGCGGGGCAAAGGTGTCAGATGTGCGTGACTCGCGCACTCGGGGAATGGCCGTAAGTGCTGTGCGGGCTTGTCTGTAGGGGGCCTTCTGTAGGCGAGCGCGTGAGTGCGCGCGCGGAGCGCCCGCCGTCGCGCCTGCCGGTGCGCCGGCCGGGACGCGTGCCGGTCCGCGCGTCAGCGCGTGGGCTTGGAGCCCTTCGTCCCCGGCCGGAGCGGCATGGTGAGCAGCGCGCCGACCGTCGTGTGCTCCGCCGGATCCATGTGCGTGTCCACGCCGTACACCAGCCGCGCGCGCTCCATGCTCATGAACGTCCCGAACAGCCGGTCCCACACCGAGAACACGTTCCCGTAGTTCGAGTCCGTGTACGGCAGCACGTAGTGGTGATGCACCTTGTGCATGTCCGGCGAGACGATCACCCAGCTCAGCAGCCGGTCGAGCGCCGGCGGCAGCGCGATGTTCGCGTGGTTGAACTGGCTCAGCACCACGCTCACGCTCTGGTACAGGAACACCAGCCACATCGGCGCGCCGGTCACGACCACGGCCAGCAGGGTGAACGCGAACCGGATCACGCTCTCGCCCGGGTGGTGCCGATTCGCGGTGGTCGTGTCGATGTGCGTGTCGGAGTGGTGGATGAGGTGCAGCCGCCAGAGCAGCGGCGTCTTGTGCTCGACCCAGTGCGCGAGCCACGCGCCGATGAGGTCGAGCAGCAGCAGCCCCACCAGCGCCTGCACCGCGAGCGGGAGCGCGGGCAGCAGGAACAGCACCCCCACCTCGCGCGCCACCGCCCAGTCGCTCGCCCGGAGCAGCAGGAAGGCGAGGACGAAGTTCACGACGATCGTCGTGGCGGTGAAGAAGAGGTTCACCAGCGCGTGCGGCCACTTCCGGTACTCGAAGCGGAAGAGGGGGGCGGCGCTCTCCCAGAGCCAGAAGAAGGCGATCCCGCCGGCGAGGATCGCGGCGCGGTGCGACGACGGGATCGTCGCGAAGTACTCGACGAGGGCGGTCATGCCCGCAATCTACCGGGACTGCCCGTTGCCCGGGATGTCGCGCGCGGCGGGGCCGCCGCGGCTCGGGGTCGCACGCCGGTCGAGCATCATCCGGACCCGCCGGCAGAGTTCGTCCGGCGTGAACGGCTTCGCCAGGAACTCGCTCCCCTCCACCCCGTGGCCCTCGCGCAGGGCATCGGCCGTGTAGCCCGACATGAAGAGCACCGGCAGCGCGGGGCGCTCCGCGCGCAGCGCCCGCGCCGTCTCGGGACCGCTCAGGTGCGGCATCACCACGTCGCTCAGCAGCAGGTCGATCGGCGCCGCCTGCGTCGCCGCCAGCGCGAGCGCCGCGCGGCCATCCTCCGCCTGCAGCACGCGGTACCCGCGCCGCGAGAGTGCGCGCGCGACGAGGTCGCGGATGGCCTGCTCGTCCTCCACCACGAGCACGGTCTCGTGGCCGCCGAGATC
>CAZPJF010000476.1:0-2696 GCA_964586095.1 uncultured Gemmatimonas sp.
TTCATCGTCATCGACGTCGTCGTCGCCTCGGTGCTGATGTCGCTCGGCATGTTCATGCTCCCGCCCACCATGATCGCGCTGCCGTTCAAGCTCCTGCTCTTCGTCCTCGTGGACGGGTGGGGCCTGATCACGCAGAGCCTCGTGGCCGGGTTCCGGTGAGGCGCGCATGAACGACCAATTCGTCCTCGACCTCGCGCGGCAGGCCCTGCTCATGGCGCTCCAGCTCGCCGCGCCGTTCCTCATCGCCTCGCTGCTCATCGGGCTCATCATCGGCATCCTGCAGTCGCTCACGCAGATCCAGGAGCAGACCCTCACCTTCGTGCCCAAGCTCGTCGTGGTGGGGCTCGTCTTCGTGATCGGACTGCCGTGGATGCTGCAGAGCATCGTGGCCTACACGCGCGCGATCCTCATCGGCCTGGCGGACATGCCCCGATGAGGCGCGACGGCATCCCCCCGATCACCGCCGCCGGTGGCGACGGCGTGCCACCCACCCGCCTGTCGCGTGGCGATGGCGTACCGCCGACGTGCGTCGTCCGCGGCGACGGCGTGCCGCCGATGACGGTGCGCACACGCGGGCGCACCGTCGCGCCCGCGACGCGCTGACCCCGGCGCACGCCGTGACCACGCCCACGAGCCCCTGGGACTTCCTCGCGCCGGGCACGGCCGAGGTCGCCATCCTCTCGGCCTGCCGCGTCGGCGGGCTCGTGCTCGTCGCGCCCATGTTCTCCTCGCGCACCGTGCCCATGATGGTGCGCACCGCGATCCTCCTCGTCCTCACGCTCGTCATGCAGCCGGCCGCGCAGGCCTCGGCCCTCGCCGGCGCGCGGTTCACGCCCGGCACCTTCCTCACCGAGACGCTCATCGGCTTCTCGGTGGGCCTCGGGGCCGCGCTCCTCGTGGGCGCCGCGGAGCTCGCCGCCGACCTCTCGTCGCAGGCGATCGGCCTCTCCGGCGCGAGCGTGCTCGACCCGCTCGGCGGCCACCAGACCTCCGTGATCGGGCAGGCGTGGGGCCTGCTCGGCGCCACGCTGCTGCTCGCCACCGGCGGGCACGTCGTCATGCTCGAGGCCGTCGCGCACAGCTTCACCCGCGTGCCCGTGGGCGCCGAGGCGAACGTGTACGGCGCGCTGCGGGTGCTGCTCGACGACGGGATGATCCTCTTCGCGCTCGGCCTGCAGATCGCCGCACCCGTGATCGCCGCCGCCCTCGTCACGAACGTCGGCCTCGGCATCGTGAGCCGTGCGGTGCCCTCGCTCAACCTGATGAACATGGCCTTCCCGGTGCAGATCGCCGTGGGCCTCCTCTCCCTCGCCTTCGCCCTCCCCTTCCTCGGCGTCGTGACCGCCGGCTGGGGCGACCAGGTCCGGTCGATGTCGGGCGACGTCCTCTCGGCCCTCATCCGCGCGCCGCGCTAGCCGCCGACCATGGCCGAGGACGATGCGGGCGAACGCACAGAGGAAGCCACACCGAAACGGCGGCAGGACGCCGCCGACGAGGGCCGTGGCGCACGCAGCCAGGAGGCGGGGATCGCCGCCGCGATCCTCGCGGCCGCCGCGGCCACCAAGCTCCTCGCCGACGACGCCGGCCTCGTGCTGCGCGACCTCATGGGCCGCGGCCTCGCGTCCGCCGGTTCGGTCACCCTCGACGACGGCGCCGCGGTCACGATCCTCCGCGACACCACGACGCGCTTCGCCGCCGCGAGCGCCGCGATCCTGCTGACGATCCTCGGCGCGACCTTCGCGATCGCCGCCGCGCAGTCGGGGCTCCGCTTCACGCCCAAGGCCTTCAAGCTGCACTGGGAGCGGCTCGACCCGATGAAGAACGGGCAGCGGCTGCTCTCGCCCTCGCAGGCGGTGGAGACCGCGAAGGCGCTGCTCAAGGTCGTCGTCGTCGGGATCCTGGTGTGGAAGGCGCTGGCGGCGTCGATGCCCACCACGAGCGTTCTCGCGCAGGCCGGCCCGATGGCGATCGGGCCCTGGCTCCTCGAGCATGTGGGGCGGCTGCTGCTCACGGTGGGCATCGCGTACGCCGCGATCGGCGGCGCCGACTACGCGTGGCAGCGGTTCCAGTTCGAGAAGGGCATCCGCATGAGCAAGGAGGAGGTCAAGCGCGAGGCCAAGGAGGAGCAGGGCGACCCGGTGGTCCGCTCCGCCCGCCGCCGGCTGGCGCGCGAGATGGCCTTCGGCCAGATGCTCAAGGATGTCGCGAAGGCGAGCGTGGTGGTGACGAACCCGACGCACATCGCCGTGGCGATCCAGTACGACGACGAGCTCGCGCCGATCCCGGTGGTGCTCGCGATGGGCCAGGACAAGGTCGCGGAGCGGATCAAGCAGATCGCGGCCGAGGCGGGCGTGCCGATGGTCGAGAACGTGCCGATCGCGCGCGCGCTGTTCAAGAAGGCGAAGGTGGGCTCGGTGATCCCGGTGGAGCTCTACCTCGCGGTGGCCGAGATCCTCGCCTACGTCTACAAGACGCGGATCCAGCGCGGGCTCTGGCGCGGCAGCGCGCGGGCCTGAACGCGCGCGGGGCGCCGGCCGCTCTCGCGCGGTCGGCTCGCGGTCGGATTCGCGGGCGGGCTCGCGGGCGGATCCGGGGGCGGGCCCGCGGGCGGATCCGGGGGCGGGCTCGCGGGCGGATCCGGGGGCGGGCTCGCGGGCGGATCCGTGCGCGCGGTCGGGGCCCGCGGCCGGCTCCGT
>CAZPJF010000477.1:0-2696 GCA_964586095.1 uncultured Gemmatimonas sp.
CCCGCCGTCGCCCGCGGCCCGATGGGATCGCGCCTTCTTCGCGTGGGAGGCCGGTCGCTACGACGAGGCGCTCGACGGACTCAAGGCGCTGCTCGCCCAGCCGGGGACGGACGACTACCTGGAGCGCATCGCCGAGCTCACGGGCGAGCGATGGCGCACCGTGGAGGTCGCGAAGGACGCCCGCACGCCACGTTGGTCGCCGGATGGCCGCTTCCTGGCCTACGAGGTCGGGAGCGGTGCCGCGAGCCGGGTGCGCGTGGTGCGCGCGGACGCGCCTGCCGACCCGATCCTCGACGCCCCCGGCCTCGGGATCACCTTCGCGCCCGACGGTCGCACGGCGGCGTGGCTCGCCCCCACCCCCGACCGGCGGGCCGGCGTCCAGTGGGTGCGTCTCGGCGAGGGCGCGCCGGAGTCGATCCCGCTCGACGCGGGGGCGGCGGCCGGGCTCGCGCTCGTCGGGCGCGCGCCGGTCCGCATGCTGGTGATCACCGGGACGCCGGGTGACACCACGGCGACCCTCCGTGTGCGCGACCTCACCGGGGCCGACGGCACCTGGCGCACGGTCGCGCTCGGGCGCGGGCAGCCGGTGGACCTGCTCACCTCGCCGGACGGGATGCGCGCCTTCGCGCTCGTCGGCCAGCGCGGGGCGTTCGCGCGGGCCATCCCGGGCTTCGCCACGGGCGCGCGCGTGAACGGCTTCGCGCCGCTCGCCGCCTGCCTGACGCCGGCGGGGGAGTCCGCCGCCCCGTCCGGCCCGTCCGGAGGTTCGTCCGCCTGCGCCGTGGAGGAGGGCACCGCGCTCGCGCTCGCGGCGGACGGCCGTTCCTACGCCTCGCTCCTGCCCTCGCCGGGCGGCACGGCCATCGTGGCCGTGCGCGAGGGGAGCGCGCCGGTGGTGGTCCACCGGAGCGCGATGCCGGTGCAGTCGCTCGCGATGGCCCCCGACGGCTCCCGCGTGGCGTGGCAGGCGATGGTTCGCGAGGACTGGGAGCTGTTCGCCGCACCCGTCGCGACGGGCGCCGAGCCGCAGCGCGTGACGCGCGAGATCCAGCACGACCTCCAACCGCGCTTCCTCACGCCGACGCGGCTGCTCGGCCTCGTCGGCGAGGCACGGCACCGCCGCTCACATCTCCACGACCTCGAGACCGGCGTCCGCACGCGGCTCTTCCACAACAACTCGGTGCGCACCGTGGCGCCGGAGTACGAGTGGGTGCCGTCGCCCGACGGCACGCGCGTGGCGATCGTGGCCGAGCGGGACGGCGACACGGTGACGCCGCATCGGCACCTCCACCTGACGGACCTCCGCGCGCCGGTCACGCGCGCCGACCTCGTGGCGCGCGTGGACTCGAACCTCGCGGCGGAGCGCGCGCTCCGCGCCGAGGGGCAGCGCCGCTTCGCCCCGATCGCGGCGCAGGTGCGCGCGGCCACCGCCGAGGTGGACGTGAACCGCATCTACTCGTACGAGCAGGCGCTCTTCGGCTTCGACTCCAAGCACATCACGCAGCCGGGGAACTGGCGGGCGACCGAGTGGCTGCTGGCGCAGTACCGCCGCTTCGGCCTCGAGGCGCGGCTGCAGCGATTCACCACGGTGGCGGGACGCGAGATCGAGGTCGCGAACGTCATCGCGACGGTGCAGGGGACGGTGAACCCCGAGCTCGTCTACGTGGTCGGGGCGCACTTCGACTCGCGCGCCGAGGGGCCGGGTGCGGACGACAACACGAGCGGCACCGCGATGCTCCTCGAGGCCGCGCGCGTGCTCGCGACGCGGCCGCTCCCCGCCACGGTGATGTTCGTCGCCTTCACCGGCGAGGAGTCGGGCCTCCGCGGCGCGCGCGAGTTCGCCCGGCGGATGAAGGACTCGATCACGGTGGTCGGCGCGCTGAACAACGACATGATGGGGTGGTCCAACGACCAGCGGATGGACAACACGATCCGCTACTCGAACCCCGGGATCCGGGACGTGCAGCACCAGGCGGCGATCCAGTTCAGCGAGCTGATCACCTACGACGCCTTCTACTACAAGAACACCGATGCCCACGCGCTCTTCGACGCGTGGGGCGACATCGTCGGCGGCATCGGCTCGTACCCGATCCTGGGCAACCCGCACTACCACATGCCGCACGACGTGCTCGAGACGATCAACCACCGGCAGCTCGCGGAGACCGCCCGGACGACGGTCGCGACGCTCATGCTGCTCGCCTCGAGCCCGTCGCGCCTGACCGGACTCACCGTGCAGGGGACGACGGCCTCGTGGGACCGGGCGCGGGAGCGCGGGATCGCCCGCTATGTGGTGCGCTACGGTCCGCCCGGCGATCCGATGGCGCGCACGGTCTCGGTGACGGCCCCGCGCGCGACCCTGCCGGGCCTGCAGCCGGGGTGGCGCGTGGCGGTGAAGGCCGTGAACGCGCGCGGGCTCGAGGGATGGGACTGGGCGCGCGCCGAGGCGAAGTAGCCGATGCGAGTCCTGCTGCAGCGGGTCTCCCGCGCCGAGGTGCGCGTCGGCGATCGGGTGACCGGGCGGATCGGCCGCGGCTTCCTGCTCCTCGTCGGCTACACGCACGCCGACGGCGCGGCCGAGAACGCCTGGATGGCCGACAAGGTCGCCGGGCTGCGCCTCTGCGCCGACGCCGAGGGGAAGATGAACCTCGCCGATCAGAAGTCATCACGCTTCCGAAGCCGCGCCGTAGGAGCGACGC
>CAZPJF010000478.1:0-2695 GCA_964586095.1 uncultured Gemmatimonas sp.
AGGCCGCCGCCGAGGCAGGCCCAGTCGGCGAGGGCCCATTCGGGCCGGTTCTCCGACATGATCCCCACGCGGTCGCCGCGCTGCACGCCAAGCGCGCCGAGGCCGAGCGAGATGCGCCGCGCGCGCTCGAGCACCTGCGCGTGCGAGATCGGCGTGTACCGGCCGTCCTTCTTGTACTGGTACGCGTTGGGGAGTGCGTGCCGCTCGACCGCGTCGAAGAAGATCCGCGTGAGCGTGTCGGGCGCGGGGCGGGGGCCACCGGAGGCGTGCATTGCGGGTCCCGTCTGCTGGAGGAGGTCAGGGGGAACGCGGGGAGACGTGCACCACGAAGCGCACCGGGCTCCCCGGCACGGGAGCACCGTGCAGTCGGACGTCGGCGAGGACGATGAAGCTGTCCGCCGGTGCCGGCAACCGCTCGACGAACACGCGCAGCCGGCGGATGGAGGCGCCGTCGGCGGCGGTCGTGTCGACCACGCGGCGCGCCCCCGCCGTGGTGAGCAGCGCCACCAGCGTGGTGTCGCCGGCGGCGAGGGTATCGCCGCGGAAGACGGTGCGCCAGCGGACGATCCACCCGCCGACCCCGTTCGCGAGCCCGCCGGCGGTGTCGGTGGTGGTGAGGAGGAAGCGCAGGTCGCCGCTCACGTTCGTCGGTCGGTCGGGGATCGCGTATCCGAGCGTTTGCGTCGCGTTCTGCGCGGCGTAGGCGGAGTCGGGGCGGCGCGACACGCGGATCAGACGGTCGTCGGACTGGAGCGCGCCAAGGGCGGCGATGACGCGCACGGTGCCGTTGCGCCGCGTGGTGGCGCGCAGCGTGCCGGCCGAGTCGAGCACCACGCCGGTGTCGAGCGTGAAGTAGCGGAACGGCGCGTCGGCGACGGGACGGCCGTTCGCGTCGAAGGCGCTCGCGCGGAGCGGCGCCGCGACCCCGAGCGAGTCGCGCAGCGAGTCGCCGGCGAGGACCGCCGGCCACGGGATGCCGTCGAACGCGATGTAGGAGATGTCGTCGACCCCGGTCCCGAGCTCGACGCAGGCGGCGGCGAGGGCCGACGCGAGCGCCGCCACGGCGAGCACACGCGCGCCCCCCGCGAGTCGTCGCTGCCTCATGCCGCCCGTCCTCCCGCGCCCCGCGGCCCCGCGCTGCTGCGACGCATCAGAGGCCGAGCCGTTCGGCGAGGCGCGTGGCGAGGTTCACGTACGCCTGGCTCGCGGGGTCGGCCGGCGAGCGCACCACCGCGGGCTGGCCGGCCGCGAACGCCTCCGACACCGCGTGGCTGCGCGGGATGACGAGGTCGAGCATCAGGTGGCCGGGCACCTTCTCGCGGATGTAGTTCACCGTCGTCTCGCAGGCGGGGTTCCCCTCCTCGTACATCGTGAGGAGGATCCCGTCGAAGACCAGCCGCTCGTGTTGCGTCACGATGTCCTGTACCCCGCGGAGGATCTGCGGGGTCGTCTGCAGCGCGAGCGGCTCGGCCTGCAGCGGGATCAGCACGCGGTCCGACGCCGCGAGCGTGCCGCGCGTGACGGGCCCGAGGCCGGGCGGCGTGTCCACCACGACCACGTCGCAGCGCTCCTTGGCCGCGTCGAGCATGCGGGCGAGCAGGTCGCTCGACGCGATCTGCTCCCCGTAGCGCGTGTGGTCCGCCTCGTCGGTCACGCTGCCGGCGAGCATCACGCGGAGCCAGGGGAGCGACGTGGGCAGGAGGACGTCGCGGAGGTCGCGCTCGCCGGACAGGTGGTCCGCGAAGCCGTAGGTCGGGTGCCCGCGGCGCAGCCCGGCACCGAAGCGGACCGACCCCTGGGGGTCGACGTCCACGAGCAGCGTCTTGAGGCCGCGGCGCGCGAAGGCGGCGGCGAGGTTCACGGCGGTGGTCGTCTTCCCGACGCCCCCCTTCTGGCTCACGACGGCGAGGACGGTCCCCACGTTACTCCCCGGCTGGTGGCGCGGCCCCGTCGAGCGGGGCGCGCAGTTGGTCGAGCGTTGCCTGCGCGTGCGCCACCCAGCGCGCCGCGTCGGGACCGCCCGGCGGATGCGCCAGGAACGCCGAGAGGTGCTTCACCGCTCCCGTCGAGTCGCCGCGCTTGATGAGCAGGAAGGCGAGCCCGTAGTGCGCCCCGCTGAGCGTGGGGTCGAGCTCGAGCGCCTTCCGGTACGCCCGGATGGCCTCTTCCACGCGCCCGATCTTGGTGAGCGCGATCGCCATGTTCTGCAGGATCTTGAGGTCGTCCGGCCGCTCGCGGAGGGCGAGCCGGTAGCTCGTGACCGCGGCGTCGTAGTCCCCCTGACGCTCCAGCACCAACGCCTCGTTCAGGTAGTCGAGGCGCTGCCGCTGCTGTTGCGACTCGGCACGGCCGCCGAAGAGGCGGTCCCAGAAGGACATGGCGTGTGGGAGGGGGCGGGTATCCCGCACAAGCTATTGATGCACTGGGGGGCCAGCAACCGCATTCCGCGAGGCGTCGCCACGGGGTAGCTTGCGGTCATACCCCAGCCCCGCGAGGTCGCCTCGATGCCCGCCCGAAAGGTCGCCAAGGCTCCCGCCCGCACGGCGGCGCCCGCCCCGGTCGCCGGCGCGAGCGCGCGCGACGTGATGCACGTGGACTGGCCCCTCTTCGGCGAGCTCGCGCGCGCGCTCGCCCTCAAGGTCTCGAAGGAGTTCGACCCGGAGATCGTCGTCGGCATCGCGACCGCGGGCGTGGT
>CAZPJF010000479.1:0-2695 GCA_964586095.1 uncultured Gemmatimonas sp.
GATGACGCGCGCGTGCTCCTCTACGACCGCTACGACATCTGGGAGGTCGACCCGCTCGGCGTCGCCGCGCCGCGCAACCTCACCGACGGCGCGGGCCGGCGCGACAACCTCACCTTCCGCCTCGTCGACCTCGACCCGGAGGAGCGCTATTACGACCCGGCGCAGCCGCTCCTGCTGCGCGCCTTCGACAACGGCACCAAGCAGGCGGGCTTCTACCGCGACCGCGTGGGCGCCGCCGCCGGCCCCGAGCGCATCGTGATGGCGCCAAAGTCGTGGCCCGTGCTGCAGAAGGCCCACGGCGCGGAGCAGTATCTCGTCACGCGCGCCGACCACCGCGAGTACCCCGACCTGTGGACCGGTCCCGCGCTCGACCGCCTCACGCGCATCTCCGACGCGATGCCGGAGCAGGCGCAGTACTCGTGGGGCGACGTCCAGCTCGTGAAGTGGCTCGACGCGGACGGGCATCCGCTCGAGGGGCTGCTCTACGTGCCCGAGGGGTACGATGCCTCGAAGCCGTACCCGATGCTCGTCTACTTCTACGAGCAGCTCTCCGACGGGCTGTACAACTACACGCGCCCGGCCGGCCGCAACATCATCAACCCGGTCGTCTACAACTCGCTCGGCTACGTGGTGTTCATGCCGAACATCCACTACACGCCGGGCTATCCCGGCCCCAGCGCGGTGAAGTCGATCGTGCCGGGCGTGCAGGCGCTCATCGCCCGCGGCGTCGCGGACCCCAGGCGCATCGGCATCGGCGGCCAGTCGTGGGGCGGCTACCAGACGGCGTACATCATCACGCAGACGACGCTCTTCGCGGCGGCGGTCCCCAATGCCACCGTCGTGAACATGACGTCGGCCTACGGCGGCATCCGCTGGGAGTCCGGCGTGGAGCGCGCGATCGTGAACTACGAGCGCGGCCAGAGCCGCATCGGCGGCTCCATCTGGGAGTTCCCCGAGCGCTACATGGAGAACTCGCCGCTCTTCTACCTCGACCGCGTCACCACGCCCGTCCTCTTCATGGCGAACGACAACGACGGCGCGGTGCCGTGGTACCAGGGCATCGAGTTCTTCGTCGCGATGCGCCGCCTGGGCAAGGAGGCGTACATGCTCAACTACAACGGCGACGCGCACAACCCGCGGAAGTACGCGAACCAGAAGGACATCGATCGCCGGATGCAGGAGTTCTTCGCCGCCAAGCTCCTCGGCGTGCCGGCGCCGGAGTGGATGCAGCGCGGGATCCCGTTCCTCGAGAAGGGGCGCGACCAGCTCCGCTCGTTCGTGCCCTAGGCATCGCGCGCGGACCCTGTCACCTCGGGGTGCCGGTGGCACGGAGGGGGCCCGGCGCGACGCGCCGGGCCCCCTCTCGTCCCGTGCCGGAGCCCCCTCTCGTCCCGTGCCGGAGCCCCCTCTCGTCCCGTGCCGGAGCCCCCTCGGGGCCCGGGAGGACTCAGCGCGTCCCGAACGGCTTCGGGGCCACGGTCTGCAGGTACTTCCACACCGCGACGATCTCGACGTCCGTCATGAGCTTGGTCGCGTTGATCGGCATGAAGGGATTGATCTCCGACCCGTCCGGGCGCTTCCCCGTTCGCAGCGCCGCGATGAAGCTCTCCTGCGTGTAGTTCGCGAGCCCGGTGGGCGTGATGTTCGCCGGGGCGGGCCAGTCCGGCGGGCCGCCGGGGATCGCGCCGCCGCCGTAGGTCACGCCGTGGCAGCCGCTGCAGCCGCCGTCGGCGAGGTACTTGCCGTAGGCCACGGTCGAGTCGACGGGGACGGACGGCACCACCTCGTCGCGGTGCGTGACCGCCTTCGCGGGGAAGAGCGGGAAGATCCCGCCGAAGTAGAGTGCACGGGCCACGGGACCGACCGACGTCGCGGGGCGCGCGCGATCGACCGCGGGCACGGTCCGCAGGTAGGCGATGATGAGGCCGACGTCCTCGTCCGAGAGGAGCTGGTACTCGTTCGACGGCATGACCATGAGGCGCCGGCCGTCCTTCGCGAGTCCGTGCCGGATCGCGCGCTCCCAGTCGGCGTCGCTGTAGTCGACCAGGCCGCCGGCGCCGCGCGTGAGGTTCGAGGCGTAGATGAAGCCCATCGCCGGGTCCGCGATGAGCGTGTCGCCGCCGAAGTCCTGGCCGTGGCAGTCGCCGCACTTGCCGATCGCCTTCACGAAGTGCTCGCCACGGGCGACCGCGGCGCTGTCGGTGGGGGCGGCGAAGGCGTGGGTCGGGAGGGGTTCCTTCTTCGAGATCTCGGCGCCGGTCCACGCGTAGAGCGCGGCGACGCCGCCGGCGAGCAGCACCACGAGGGCGCCGAGGGTGATGCCGGCGTACTTCAGGAGCTTCTTCATGTGAGGCGAGTCCTTGCTCGTGCGGTTCGTTGCGGCGCGCCGCAGGGGAGCGTGAGGCGTGGGGGGACGCGGCCGGCCGGTGCGGGCACCGACGCGTCCCCTACGGTACGAGCCTCCGCCGGGTTGCACCGGCACGGGCGCGGCGTCGCGCATTCCGCGCGCGGACCGGCACCCCTACTATTCAGCCCATGTCCGCCACCCCGACCTCCGACGCCGCCGCGACGCCCGCGGCCGCACCTGCCGCGCCGCCACCGCCCAAGGAGGCGGTCGCGCCCTGGTCCGTCGAATGCGCGAAGGCGCTCTACAACATCGAGGGGTGGGGCGACGGCTTCTTCGACGTCAACGCCG